>JBEIFU010000068.1:0-11413 GCA_040382295.1 Alphaproteobacteria bacterium | reverse complement strand
GGCTATGTCTTTGCGACGCTCTTCATCTCGGCGCCGACGCTGCGGCCGCTGATGAAGGCACTGAAGCTCGACAAGCTTTCACCCGAGGAGCGGCTCGTGCGCGATCGGGTCCTCGCGCTCTCCCGCAGCCGCGTGCGCGAGGGGCTCGAGCGCGTTGCCGGCACCCTGGGCCTGACGGGCTCCCTCGTGACGTCCGGTCCAACGGGCCTGCCGACGCCGGACACCCAGGAAAAGCTGACCGAAGAAGACCTCATCCGCGCCGGGTTGATCGTGGTTGCCAACCGCGAGACCGAGCTGGGCCTTGAATATCTGCAGAGAGGCCTGGTCGGCCGGACGGTTGCAGAGCGTCTCAGGATGGACGCCGGCCAGATCCTCGACGGCGTGCGCCAGTCCGGCCGTCCGGGCTACCTGCAGGCCGCCCTGGTCCGTCAGCAGCCGGGCTGGCAGTTCCAGCTTGCGCTCTGGTTGCAGCGACAGGTCCGCATGGACTGGATGCTCGAACAGGAAGTCGCCAATCGCTTCGAGCTTCTGCTCGTCAAGCAGCTGGTCTTGCGCGAGCTTGTCCAATTCTGCGACAGCCAGGTCGCAGCCCTGATCGGCGTCACGGCGGGGCAGAGCGTGTGTGAAGCCATCAATGCACGCCTTGCTGCCGTCGGCAGCGCGATCGAAACGCTGGACCTGCAATATCCCGACTTCACGCGGGCCATGCGCTCGCGCTACCTCGAACGTCTTGCCATCGGTCTCGAGGAGGCCGAATACCGGGGACAGCTTGATCAGTCGCTGATATCCGATGAGGTCTATGAAAGCCTCGAGGAGGATCGAGCGGCGCGCCGCCGGGCAGCCGAAGCGCGCCCTCCGCTCGATCTTGGTCTGCGCCTCACCGAGATGCTGTCCAAGGTGCCCATGCTGGCAGGCCTGCAGGACTGGCAACTGGCCCAGCTCGCCGGTGGCCTCACGCCGGGGTTCTTTCCACCGGGAGACAAGATCATCCGTGCGGGCGAGCAGGGTGACCGGATGTACTTCATTGCATCGGGTACGGTCGAGGTGATGGTCGGCGCGGAACCCGTGCGCCTGAAGGCCGGAGATTTTGTCGGCGAGATGGCACTGCTCGCAGACCGTCCGCGCAGCGCAGATGTGATTTCAGCAGGCTACACGAATGTCCTCGCGCTCAAGCGGCGCGATTTCGATGCGCTCTTGAGGTCCGAGCCAGGCCTTCGCGACAGGATAGCAGCCATCGCACGGCAGCGGGAAACCGAAAACAGCCGTGGGCCAGCCTAACTGCCGACCCAGTTGCCTGCCAGTTGCGTGGCGCATTGCAGAGTGGACTTGCCGGCGATGTCCTTGCGGGCGCTTATCTCGAGATCCGCGAACGCGCCCTCGATGACCGTGCCAAGGCCGCCCGCCTTTTCAGCCCGCAGAGCGATGTCCTTGGCAAGCGCCCTGCACGGATCGACCTGCCCATACATCATGTAGAGCGGCCCCAGGGCGATCAGCTGCAGAACGACGAACAGAAATGCAAGCGAGCGCATGGCAGGGCTGCCTCCAGCAATGCATCAGGGACGGCGGGTTGGGTCCCGGTCATGGCCCATCGAATCCGAGCGCGATCCGCCCGTATTGCAGGCCGCATAGCCCGACTTCCAGCCGGCGCGATAGGCATCGCTGTTCTTCCATTCCAGCTCGTCGCGCGTGGCATTGGACGGCGGCGCGCCCTGGGCACGCGCCGTGCCGGTCGCGCAGCCATCGGAGAAGCCGGCATCGTACATCGGGTCCTTCTCGTATTTCGAGGTAGTGGAACACGCAACCAACGCGAGTGGCACAACGGCCAGTGCGAGCAGGTGATGACGACGCATGAGTGCTTTCCCCTTGTCCAAGCGTTGCCAGGAGTTAACGACTTCTCAACCGCCGGCGTCAAGCGGCCTCCATGGCCTTCATAAAAGTGAGCGTTAATGGTTTTCGGCCATACTGGCCCGATGAAATTCACGTTCACGCCGTCGGAACACGCCTCGTGATGAGCCAGACCATGCAGGACCTGACCACGCTTGCCAGGGACCGGTCGCAGGTCGGGCGCCATGCGCTTTTCGACCGCGTCGCTGGCCTGCTGACGGACGGTGGCGAAGAGCTGCCGGCGAACGTCACCCAACTGATCGACCAGATCCTGACCGGTTTGCTCCACCAGGTCGAAGCCGACCTCCGCAAGCAGCTTGCCTGCCGTCTTGCCACGCTCGAGGCGCCGCCGCGCGATCTGATAAGGGCACTCGCCAACGACGACATCGAGATTGCCGAGCCCATCCTCGCCCGTTCGCCGGTCTTGTCCTCGCGCGACCTGCTCGACATCATCGAGGCACGCAGCACCGCGCACCGCGAGGTAATCGCGCGGCGTGCCCGCATCCCCGCCGAGGTCGTCACGGCACTCGTGCGCATGAAAGAGCCAAAGGTGCTTCACGCCCTATTGTCCAACGCAGGCGCCGTGATTCCACGAAACGTCTTCAATGATCTCGTCGCGATCGCCGAAGGGCTGGAACAGATCCGCTCGCCGCTGATCAGGCGAGAGGACATGCCCAAGGATCTTGCCTGCCAGATGTTCTGGTACGTCTCTGCCGCCCTGCGCCAGTCGATCCTCGAGCGTTTCTCGGTCGATCCGCGCGAACTTGACGGCATCATGGCCGAGCTCGTTGCAGAGCGCGGTGCCGCGCGTGTCAGGCCGTTGCCGCAGCGGCCGAATTGGACATCGGGCGAGGTACGCGCGCTCGTTGCCAAGGCACGCGCAGGCGACATCGAAGGCTTTACGCAAGCCCTTGCGATCGTGACCGGGGTGGATCTGGGCACGGCGCGGCGCATCGTGGCTGACATGGGGGGGCAGCCCCTCGCCGTCGCATGCAAGGCCATGGGGGCTGACCGGCTGGAATTGTCGGCGATCGTCGTCCAGATCGACAAGCTACAGACGGGTTTGCAGCGCCCCCTCGGCTTCCTTGCCGATGTGGCACGGACCTACGACGCCATGACGCCACAGCGCGCCAAAGCCCTTCTGAAGGTGTGGAGCCTTCATTCCACTGTCCAGGCCGCCTGATTTTCTGCCAGCCCGCCCTGAGACATACAGCCCGCTTTACTTCCAACGCCAAAGTCCTTACTTCCACAACGCAATTCGCTTCCCCTCAACGGCGCCTCTCAAGGAAAGGGAACGACTTGCAACTCCAGGAAGCCCTTACATTCGACGATGTCCTTCTGGTCCCCGGTGCATCCGAGGTCCTGCCGGGGCAGGCAGATACGCGCACCCGGCTGACGCGGACGATTGAACTTGCCGTTCCCCTCCTGTCAGCCGCCATGGACACGGTGACCGAGGCACGGCTTGCCATTGCCATGGCACAGGCCGGCGGCATGGGTGTCATTCATCGCAACATGACACCCGAGGACCAGGCTGCCCATGTGCGCCAGGTGAAGAAATTCGAGAGCGGCATCGTCTTCAATCCCATCACGATCGCGCCCGACGCAACGCTGGCCGAGGCGCGCAGCCTGCGCGAAACGCATCGCATCTCCGGTATCCCGGTTGTCGAGCCCGCGTCGGGCAAGCTGGTCGGCATCCTCACGAACCGGGATGTCCGCTTTGCCACTGACCTGCGCCAGCCCGTGTCGCAGCTCATGACCCGCGACAAGCTCGTCACGGTTCCCCAGAACATCGGCATGGATGAAGCCAAGCGGCTCCTGCACGCGCACAGGATCGAAAAGCTACTGGTGGTCGACGACCAGTTCCGTTGCGTTGGCCTGATTACGGTGAAGGACATCGAAAAGGCCGAGTCGCATCCCGATGCGGCCAAGGACTCGCAGGGTCGCCTGCGGGTTGGCGCAGCCACGACAGTTGGCAGCGATGGCATGGAGCGAACGGAATTCCTGATGGGGGCCGGCGCCGACGTGATCGTGGTCGATACGGCGCACGGGCACTCCGCACGCGTGATCGACGCCGTGGCACGCATCAAGAAACTGTCGAACAGCACGCAGGTCATGGCCGGCAACGTGGCCACCGCAGAGGCCGCGCGCGCCTTGATCGGCGCGGGTGCCGATGCCATCAAGGTGGGCATCGGCCCCGGATCGATATGCACCACCCGCATGGTGGCAGGCGTAGGCGTGCCTCAGCTCACCGCGATCCTGAATGTCGTCGAGGTCGCGCGGGCACAGGGCGTGCCCGTGATCGCGGACGGCGGCATCAAGTTCTCAGGCGATTTTGCCAAGGCCATCGCTTCAGGCGCAAGTTGCGCCATGCTTGGTTCGCTGTTCGCCGGCACGGACGAAAGCCCGGGAGAGGTCTTTCTCTATCAGGGGCGCAGCTACAAATCTTATCGCGGCATGGGCTCGCTGGGTGCCATGGCGCGGGGTTCGGCAGACCGCTATTTCCAGGCCGAGGTCAAGGATACGCTGAAGCTCGTGCCCGAGGGTGTCGAAGGACAGGTGCCCTACAAGGGGCCCCTCGCCAGCGTCGTGCACCAGTTGGTTGGCGGACTGCGGGCAGCCATGGGCTACACGGGCAGCCGCAGCGTTGCCGACTTTCAGGCCAATGCGAAGTTCGTTCGCATCTCCGCAGCGGGCCTGCGCGAAAGCCATCCGCATTCGATCGTGGTCACGCGCGAGTCGCCTAACTACCCCATGTCCGGATGACACCGGGCGCGCGGCTTGCGGCTGCAGCCGAGGTTCTTGACCAGGTCCTCCAGGGCAGGTCTGCAGCCGATCGGGCGCTTCAGGCGTGGGGCCGCGCACACAGGTTTGCGGGCTCGAAGGATCGGGCGGCCATCGCCGAGCGCGCCTATGCCGTCCTGCGTCGCCTCGGGGAATGCGAGGCCGTAGCAGGCAAGCGCGATGCCCGTGGCCTGGTGCTTGCCTCACTTGTCGTCTGCGACCACCTGCCCGTCTCGGAGGTTGCCCGCCTTGCGGTGGATGGAACGCATGCTCCTGGCGCCCTCACGCGCCAGGAGGAGAGCCGTCTCGCTGCCCATGTTCCAGGTAAAGGGGACATGTTGCTGAATGTTCCGGGCTGGCTCCTGCCCAGGCTCGAGCTCGCTTTTGGCGACAGGCTGATGGCGGAGGTCGAGGCGCTCAACGAACGGGCGCCACTGGATCTCCGGGTCAACACGCTCAAGGCCTCGCGCGATGACGTCATTGCCGAGCTGGTGATGGGCGGGCTTTCCGCTGCCCCTTGCGCGCAGGCGCCGGATGGAATCAGGCTCGAAGCAGGCAGCGATGCGCGCGTGACCGGCCTAGCGTGCTTCATCGAAGGTCGCGTCGAGATCCAGGACGAGAGCTCTCAGCTCGCCACGAGGTTTGCTGCACCGGCCCCGGGCGAGACGGTCATCGATCTGGCAAGTGGCGCGGGTGGCAAGGCGCTGGCAATTGCTGCGCTCATGCAGGATCGCGGGCGTGTCATCGCCTGCGATGTATCGATCGATCGCCTCATGGCGCTCGGGCCCCGTCGTGCGCGCTCGGGCGCCAGCATCATTGCCATTGCCGGGGATCCCTACGGCGAACGTATCGCGCAACTGGTCCCGGACGGGGCGGACCTCGTCTTCATCGACGCCCCATGCTCGGGCAGCGGCACGTGGCGCCGCAATCCCGAGGCCAAGTGGACGCTCGATGCGGTCCGGCTCGAGGGGTACCTGACGGCGCAGCAGCAATTGCTGGAGCGGGCAGCAGCGCTCGTCGCGCCGCAGGGCCGCATTGTTCACGCGGTCTGCTCGGTGCTGGCAGAGGAAGGGCCGGAGCAGGTTGCCGGCTTCTGCCGTCGCCACCCGGCCTGGACGGTTGCGCGGTCGCTTCGATTGACGCCGGCTTCTACAGGGACAGATGGTTTTTATGCGGCGGAGTTGCGCAGGCAATGAGTGGTTCTTGCAGCGCTTTACCCGGCGCCTGTAACCTGTCTCCATGACGCGCAAACAGAGACGTTTCGCCTTTCTCGCCGGCGCCATGAGCGTGGCGGTGGTGGCCGTGACACTGGTGGTCTACGCACTCGGTGATGCCACGCTGTTCTTTTACACGCCAAGCGAAGCCAGGACCCGGGCCGTGGAACCCGGGCGCCTGTTCAATCTTGGCGGCCTCGTTGCCGAAGGCAGCATCCGCCATGGCGAGGGCTTTGACGTCGAGTTCAAGGTCACCGACGGCGACGCGGACGTCACGGTGTCCTACGACAAGGATCTGCCGGACCTGTTCCGCGAAGGTCAGGGCGTGGTGGTAACAGGAGCCTTCACCGCCGAGGGCAGTTTCCGCGCCAGCAATGTCCTGGCCAAGCACGATGAAAACTACATGCCCCCCGAGGTGGCGCGCGCCCTCAAGGACAAGGGCGTCTGGAAAGAGGGACAGCCCCGGCCTTAGGCCTGGTCGTGCAGAAGATGACATTTTGGTCATCATCTGGTAACAATTTATTCATTATCCGGACAGTTTCCAGTCAGGATGGAATGACTATATAGGTCAAGTCATGGTTTCCCCGCGGGGTACAGGGCGGGATCGGGTTTCTTTTGAACGGAGTGTTTCATGTCGGATGGGTCTCAGTCGCCTCTCGTTGAACCGGCCGCTTCGCAGGATGCAAGGCCAGCGCCGGCGCGCGCGCGCCGCGGCATGCTTCTCTTGAGTTCGGCAGCCATCGTGCTTGCTGCGACGGCTGGCGCTGTTTTCGGTTTTGCCTGGAGCGGCGGTGGTGTCCCGGCCGTGGCGCAGGCGCCCGTCTACGCGCCCGTGGCGGCGGCACCGGCGGTCAGCGCCGCAGCATCCGCACCTGCGCTCGCCCGGTCCGGGCTGGGCGCCGCGGGGACCTTTGCCGACATCGTCGAGCGCGTCTCGCCAGCCGTGGTCAGCATCCGCGCCAAGGTAACCACACCATCGCAGCCCGAGATCAGCGAGCAGGACCTCGAAGGCCTGCCCCCGGGCCTGCGCGACTACTTCGAGCGCTTCCGCAGGGGCGGTCCGGACCGGCCGCGCAACCGTGGCGAAGTGCAGGGATCGGGCTTCGTGGTCGAGGCCAATGGCCTCATGATCACCAATCACCATGTTGTGGCCAATGCCGCCGAGATCGAGGTCGCCTTCTCGGACAGCAAGACCTACAAGGCGAAGGTCATCGGCAGCGACGAGGCCACCGACATCGCGGTTCTGAAGATAGAGGGCGGCAAGAGCTTCCCCACGGTCAGTTTCGGGGACGATTCCAGGGTCAGGGTCGGCGACTGGGTTCTTGCCGTGGGCAATCCATTCGGTCTGGGCGGTACCGTGACGGCTGGCATCGTGTCCGCGCGTGGGCGTGACGAGGTCGGCGGAGCGCAGTTCACCGACTTCATCCAGATTGATGCCTCGATCAACAGGGGCAATTCCGGCGGGCCGACATTCGACCTCTCCGGCCGCGTGATCGGGATGAACACGGCGATCTTCTCGCCGTCGGGCGGCAGTGTCGGCATCGGCTTCGCGATTCCCTCGTCCACGATCCAGCGCATTGTCTCTGATCTCAAGCGAACCGGCTCGGTGACCCGTGGCTGGCTCGGCGTCCAGATCCAGAGCCTGAACCGCGAGGCCGCCGCAAGTCTCGGCCTTCCGGACGCCAGCGGTGCGATCGTGGCGCAGGTGATCGACAGCAGTCCTGCCGAGAAGGCCGGATTCAGGACGGGTGACGTCGTCATCCGGATGGATGGTGTCCCCGTAAAAGACAACCGGGATCTCTCGCGCCGGGTCGCGGCGCTGCAGGTGAACCAGAGCGCAAAGTTCGTCGTCTGGCGCGACAGCCGCGAGACGACGATCTCGGTCACGGTGGCAAAGCGTCCCGATCCCCAGACCCTCGCCAGCCGAAGCGGCGCCGAGGAAAGCGACGGTAGCAGCACGCGGCCCGGCGGCGGTGCCAAGGTCCAGGCGCTTGGGTTGGACCTTGCTACGATCACACCAGCGCTGCGCTCGAGCCTGAGGCTGGATGGGGACGCAGAGGGTGTCGTCGTGACGGATGTGGACAGGGACAGTGACGCGGCCGAGCAAGGCCTGCAACCCGGTGACCGCATCCTGCAGGCGTCCGGCAAGGATGTACGCAGCGTCGCGGACGTGACATCGGCTGTATCTGCCGCGAAGGCAATGAAGAGGCCCTCGGTCCTGCTCTTCATCGAGCGCGGCAAGAACCAGCGCGTATTCGTGCCGGTCAAGCTCGGGAAAGGCTGACGCGACCCGATCAATGCCGGGGCATGCGAGCAGCATGCCCTGGTTCCCACAATCCCCAGGGACATGATAACGGAGACTGTCCATGCGAATTCTCGTTGTCGAGGATGACAGGGAAGCCGCCGCCTACCTCACGCGCGGATTGAAGGAAAGCGGTCACATCGTCGATCACGCCCCCGACGGGCAGGACGGCCTGCACCTCGCGGTCGGTGGCAGCTACGACGTCGCCATCGTCGACCGGATGATGCCTCGCATGGATGGCCTGACGATGGTCCGCCGCATGCGCGAAGAAGGCAACAAGACACCCGTGCTCTTCCTCAGCGCGCTGGGCGAGGTGGACGACCGCGTCAAGGGGCTCAGGGCCGGTGGCGACGACTACCTCGCCAAGCCCTATGCCTTCGCCGAGCTTCTGGCACGGGTCGATGCGCTGGCACGGCGCCAGGGCACCGAAGCCGTTGTCACGCGCCTCAGCGTGGGCGACCTCGAGCTGGACCTCCTGTCGCGCACCGCAACGCGGGCGGGGCAGAAGATCGACCTCCAGCCGCGGGAATTCCTGCTGCTCGAGTACCTGATGCGGCACGCCGGCCAGGTCGTGACACGCACCATGCTGCTGGAGAATGTCTGGGAGTATCACTTCGATCCGCAGACCAACGTGATCGACGTGCACATCTCTCGCCTCAGGTCCAAGATCGACAAGGGCTACGTCGAGCCTCTTCTGCATACGGTGCGGGGCGCGGGATACTCACTTCGTGCGGCTTCTTGATGTCTTTCGCACGGCGACGTTCAGGCTGGCTTTCGCCTACCTGCTTCTGTTCGGCGTGTCGGTGCTCTTGCTGCTGGGCTTCATCTACTGGCGTACCACCGGCTTCATGGCGACGCAGGCCGACGAGACCATCTCCGCCGAAGTGCAGGGCCTGCACGAGGAGTACAAGCGCCGGGGCCTTCCGGGGCTGCGCAATGTCATCGTGGAGCGCCTGTCGCGACCAGGGCAGCGCAGCCTCTACCTCCTGAACTTCGGGGACAACGTGCTCGCGGGCAACCTCTCCTCGTGGCCGCGAGATACGGTGGAGACGGCGCCTGGCTGGATCAACTTCAGTTATGAACGCGGCAGCGATGGCGACCGCGAGACACGCCCGGCACGCGCGATGCAGTTTCCCATGCGCGGAGGGTTTCGTCTGCTCGTCGGTCGCGACGTGGGAGAGCTGAATGCAATCGAAGGTGCGATCCGCAGCACCCTGTTGACGGCGCTGTCCATCACGGCGCTGTTCGGCATCGCCGGCGGTGTCCTCATCAGCCGCAACGTGTTGCGCCGCCTCGAGGCGATCAATCGCACCAGCGAGGACATCATGTCGGGCAACCTGGCACAACGCATTCCCGTCCAGGGCAGCGGTGACGAGCTGGACGACCTGGCGCACAACCTGAATCGCATGCTCGAGCAGATCGAGGGGCTCATGACGGGTATGCGGGAAGTGGCCGACAACATTGCCCATGACCTGCGCACGCCGCTGAACCGGCTGCGCAACAAGCTCGAAGGCGCGATGATCGGCAATCCGCCGCGCGAAGAGACGGTTGCAGCGCTCGAGAGCGCCATTGCGGAAGCCGACGGCCTGATCTCGACATTCAATTCCCTGCTGCTCATCGCCGAGGCCGAGACAGGCGCTCACCGCGACACGCTCGAGCCGGTCGATCTCAGCGAGGTGATCCACGACATCGCGGACCTTTATGAGCCCGTCGCCGAAGACCGGGGTATCGCGCTCAAGTTCGTGGCCACGTCCAAGGTCATGGTCCGCGGCAATCGCAGCTTGCTGGCGCGCGCGGCAGCGAACCTGGTCGAGAATGCTTTGAAGTACACACCCCAGAACGGGGCCGTGACGGTGTCGGCCTGGGTCGAGCCCCGCTCGCACAAGCCGAAGTTCTCGGTGAGGGACACGGGTCCAGGCATTCCCGAGGACGATCGGGGGCGCGTGCTGGACCGCTTCGTGCGGTTGGAGCGGTCACGCAACACGCCAGGCTCAGGCCTGGGGTTGAGCCTCGTGGCGGCAGTCGCGCGCATGCACGAGGCAACCATAAGCCTTGAAGATGCAAAGCCGGGACTGCTGGCAACACTGACCTTCCCCGAGATCACCGAGCACGGGGAAGGGCACGATACTATTGTGGCGCAAGTTCGGCGCGCTCTTCCCGGACCCAAAAAAGCCCGATCAGACCGGCAACCAGAAAAACAAGGATGACGGCAAAGCCAAGGCGCTGGCTCTGCGTGGCCGAGGTCACGATCGCAACACACAGCGGGGCGAGAAAGGCAGTCGCCTTGCCCGTCAGCGTGAAGAGGCCGTAGACCTCCGAGACCATCTCGCGCGGCGAGATGCGGGCGACCATCGTGCGGCCTGATGCGAGGATCGGCCCGATGAAGGCACCACCCACCAGCGAGAAGGCAAGGCCCAGCTGTTCGGGGAATTCGACAAAGCCGAAGGCCGCGAGAAGCGGGCCGATCAGTGGTAGCTGCTGGTTGCGCAGCTCGTCGGTGACGGCAAAGAAGAACAGGTACTCGTCGGGCGTCGTGCTGATCGAGCCCAGGACCGACAGCGTGAAGGCAAACAGGCAGATCTGGATGGTGCGCTTGGTACCGATCAGGTCGTCGATCCATCCGCCGATGAAGGACGTGAAGATGGGAACCGTCAGCACGATCAGGGCGTAGATGCCGATACGCTCCGTGGACCAGCCGTAAATCCCGCCCAGGTAACCGGCAAGGAAGATGAACACGGCTGACATGCCGTCGGCATAGATCGCGCGCACGACGAGGAACGTCGCCACGTTCCGGTAGTGCACGACGTTGCGGATCGTGCTTCCCAGCTTGCGCAGGCCGTTGACGGCGGCCCTGTAGACCGAAATGGTCGAGGGCGCGCGGTCGGCCGTGAAGAGGATGAAGGGCATCGCAAACACGGTCATCCAGATCGCAGCCATGGGCCCCGACAGCCGCTCATGCGCGAAGGGACCGTCATCCAGCAGGGCCATGAGGCCCAGGGCCGGCAGGGCCAGCCAGACGATGAATAATCCGACGCTGCCGACATAGTCGAAGCTGTAGGCAAGCCCGCTCATGAAGCCGACATTGCGCTCGTTCGAGACGCTGGGCAGCATCGCGTTGTGGTAGACCGCTGCAAACTCCATCGTCACGGCCGCGATCACGATCACGCCGGCGCCCAGCCAGACCTGGCCGGGGGTCACGAACCAGAGGGCAAACATCGCCGGGATCGCCGCC
>JBEIFU010000067.1:0-11571 GCA_040382295.1 Alphaproteobacteria bacterium | reverse complement strand
GCATGGCACGCGCTACGAGCCGATAGCTTTCAAGCTTCCGCTCGTCCCGCATCATGCCGACGGTGAGCAGGCGTCCCGCGAAAGACCTCTGCCCCTCAACCCGTTTGAACGGTGCCGTGTCGATGAAAGGCTTGAAGTCAATAACACGACCCGGCTGCAGCTGGTCCAGGCAATACCGATCGAAAGCCGTCATCGCCAGCAACAGACGGGCGTGCTGTAGCGCATGCGCAGCGCCAGCATGCCCGAGACGCCACGGGCCCACCGACCGCTTGGGCGCGTGCGACCCTTCTGCAACGATGTAGGGAATACCGAGAGCGCGGGAAACGGCAGGCCCGATCCAATCCGGTGACTTGTAATAGACATGATAGCTGAACCACGCATCGGGTCGTGCAACCTGTCCAGTCTCGATCTCGTGCAGCAACTGGCTGAGGGCCCGCTCCGAAGCAGCGCGAACACCCTCCTGCACCGCCGGGTTCCCGTCTGGCTCCCGCGTGAGAGGAAGGTCGGGAACGAGCACGTGAGCCCCCGCATGTTCAAGGGCGCGCCTGAGCAGCGTGCCCATGCGCGCGGCTCCAGAAGCCGCATCGGCATCGGGTCGCACAAATGGTGAGTAATAGGCCACCTTCATGCCGGACCCGCCTTCTGGCCAAGGAGCAACGCCAACGTATCATACCCCCTGGCGGCATCGAAAAGAGGGGCATTGATGTGCAAAGCCTCCTGGGCAAGCCTCTGGCGCTCTGCTGGATCACGCACGAGCGCCACGATGCATGATGAAAGACCCTCGATATCCCCGCGCGCCACGAGAGCGCCGGTTTCGCCATGCCTCACGCCATCACGCACCCCACCGGCATCAGTTGCCACAACACAAAGGCCGCGGGCATTTGCCTCGAGCACCGCATTGGGGAGTCCGTCGCGATCACCATCGGGTCCGATATCTGCTGGGAACACGAATAGGTCCGACTGGTCCATCGCTGCGATGATGTCGGAATGCGGGCGCGCACCGTGGAAAGTGACCACGTGCTGCAGACCGAGCTGTCGTACGCGCTGCTTCAAAGTCTCCAGCAGCGGCCCATCCCCATAATGGTCGAGGTGCACGTGCGCGCATGTCGCTACGCGTGCAAGTGCCTCGATGAGATGCGACAGCCCCTTCTTCTGGACTGCACGCGCGACCGACAACAGGCGCACGGGCTGGGATGAATCTCGCCCATCGCGCTGGGTCCGCTTCGCAGTACGAACGACAAGCCCATCTGCCACGCCATGGTGAATGAGACGGATATCGGCGTCCGGAGCCAGTGATTGAAGCCGGTCAAGGGCAGCCCTGTTGCAGGTCGTGACAAAACGGGCACCGCGTAACTTGTTCGTGAGATCCCAGGCCGGATCGGTCCACACGTCCTTCGCATGGGCAGAGATGCTGTAGCTTGCGCCCAGCATCAGCGCTGCGTAACGGGCGACCGACGCTGGACTATGCGCGAAATGGCAATGGATATGCCGAGCCTGCCCTGCAATGTCCGAGACAAATAAACAGGCTTGGCCAAATCGTCGTATGCGCGCCCGCGAAGGATCACGCAAGAAATCGTCGCGCAGGGCCCGAAGAGCCCGCCCGAACCCCTCAAGCCGCGCTGCACGCGCAACGGCGCCGAGGGCAGCAAGGGGTGCCCTGTGAAGATACTCTGGCAGGTAGCGGCAGTTGGTACCCAGGCTGTACTGCGTCAGGCGGGCGTCTGGCGCAGGCATCCGCAGGGCATGCAGTGAAAAAGCAAGGCCACGTCGCTCAAGGGCCTCAAGCTCGCGCGCAACGAACGTCTCCGAGAGGCGAGGATAGCCCTTCACGATGATCGCGAGGTCAGAGTGCGTCGGCACCGTCAAAAGCCCACCGACGAAAGTCCAAGGGCCGCGCCACAATGGGCAACCACATTCGACAAGCCATCGAGCAAACCAACAGGCGCATGGACCGATGGGCGAGGTTGCTGCTCAAGCCCCAGAATGACGCGCTCCATCAGCCCGAGGTCCGGGGGCACGCCCGGCGGTCCCTCTGGCACCCAGCGCGCCAACCCAAGTCTGTCGGCCGCTTGGGCGCGAATCGTCTGCTCACAGCGCGGCACCTGTCGTGGCACCAGCGCAGAGCGTTTGTCGAAGGACAGTATCTCGCAGAAAGTGTTGTAGCCGCCCATGCAGAGCACGGCGCGCGCATCGGCAACAAGCTGCTCCATGCGCGGTTCGAACGTGACGCAGCGCAATGCCGGCAGTGCTGCAATGCGACGCTCGAAGCCTTGGCGGGTCTCTGCTGCCATGAAAGGACCCGGGACGATCAAGGCAGGCGGCAACCGACCGCCGGCAGCTTCATAGGTCGATACGACCCAGTCGATCAGCGTCTCTCCATCACCCCCGCCCCCCGCAGTGACCAATATCCGGTCTTGAATATCGGGAACCGGCATTGAAGGGCCCGAAGCTGGTCGCGTTCGTTTGAGATACCCGGTATGGCGCGTACGCGCAGCCACTGCCGAAGACAGACCGAGACCTGAAAGCGGATCATGGATCTCGCGCAATCCGTAGACCAGGATATCATCGTAGAGGGCCTCGACAGCAGGTCGAGCCCTCTTGCGATCCCATTCCGCTGCAAGGGCGCGCGGTTCATCAAGAACATCCCGCAGGCCAAGGATAAGGCGAGTTCCCCGAGCCTTGACCTCCGGCAGCGTCGCCTCGAGTTCCCCCCTCAGCCCGAGCGGCTCCTTGTCCACGATCAGCAAGTCGGGCGCAAAGCGCATCGCCGTCTCCCGGATCAGGGATGAACGTAACGCCGTAGTAGCCTCGATGGAGCCGAGCCCCCCCAAGGGTACGTAGTCTCCACTGCGCAACTTTATGATGCCTGGTATACGAATGAAGTCGACACGTGCCTTGAATTCGAAACTTCCGATGATGGGCGACCCGGAAACGATCAGAACCCGCAGTTTCGGGATCGCCTCCGCCAGCGCATGGGCGATGGTCCGGCAGCGCCTGATGTGGCCTAACCCGAAACTGTCATGGCTGTAGATAAGGACACGGGCCGTCGTCGATCTAATGATGAACCTCACAGGACATTGTCTGGAACAGCAATCCGGATCATTATTTCACCAACAGGCCTGCCCGCAAGACAGCCCGTCGCACCACGGGCTCTCGGAGGCGGCGCGGACATGATCGGAATCTGATGCCCACTCACCAGTCCCTCTACAGCTATATCTGGCAGCACTCGCGCCGCGACCAGCTTGTCATCCTGTCGATCGTGCTTCTGGCGCAGCCCGTCTATTTCCTGACATTGACGCTCCCCAAGCTGATTATCAACGGACCCATCCAAGGCAAGGGCTTCGAGGATGCAGGGGCGACACAAGACTTTCTCAGGCTGTCCTTCGAGTTACCCGACACGCTTCCTGCATGGCTCGCCGGAACCTGGACCGTTCTGGAAGGCCTGCCCCTCGAGCGGCTGCCCTATCTCTTAGCGCTCAGCTTCGCGTTTCTGGCCCTTGTTGCTCTGAATGGTTGTGTGAAGTTCATCGTGAACACAATGAAGGGCCGACTGGGGGAGCGGCTCTTGAGACGCTTGCGCTTCGAGCTTGTCGACAGGGTTCTGCGTTTTCCGCCCTCGCATCTGCGCCGTGTGAAGCAGGCGGAGATTGCATCCATGGTCAAGGATGAAGTCGAGCCCCTCGGAGGCTTCACGGGTGACGCCATTGTCTGGCCAGTCTTTCTGGCCGGGCAGGCTGCCACCGCAATGATCTTCATTCTTGTGCAGAATGTCTGGCTTGGTCTTGTCACGGGCACGATAATCCTGCTGCAGGGGCTGGTGATACCCCATCTGCGCAAGCCGATACTCGAGCTCGGAAAAATGCGACAGATCCAGGCACGCGAACTCGCGGGCCGCGTTGGAGAACTTGTCGAGGGCGGTGCCGATATCCGAAGCCAGGGGACTGCCAATTGGGAGCGGGCCGATATCATCGCAAGACTGGGGCGCATATTCGACATTCGCTTCAAGCTTTATCAGCGCAAATATTTCGTCAAGTCTCTGAACAACTTCATTGCACAGTTCACGCCCTTCATCTTTTACGCCGCGGGCGGATATTTCGTCATCACCGGTCAGCTTGATGTCGGACAACTCGTGGCCGTGATCATCGCACACAAGGACCTGCCAGGCCCCATCAAGGAGCTGATCGACTGGGATCTGCAGCGCAAGGACGTGGAGATAAAGTATAATCAGGTGATGGAGCAGTTCCATCCCGATGGAATGCGACCCCAGAGTGATGCGGGCCGGATGCCCGCCAATCGGCTAGCCGCTGGGACCATGGAGCTTAGAAACGTAAAGCTGGCTGACGATGCAGGATTTGTGCTGCTGGAGGACGTCGATCTGGAGCTGGCGCCCAACCAGTCAGTCGCAGTGATCGGTCCGGCAGGGGGCGGCAAGGAGGCATTTGGATGGGTATTCTCGCGTCAGTTCACGTTGCGCGAGGGGACTGTTCGTGCAGGAGACATCAACCTCCTCGAGGCGGGGGATGAGTTTGCAGGCATGCAGATTGGCTACGCAGGTGCGGAGTCATTCTTTTTTCCCGTCGATGTGAGGAGCAATCTGCTTTATGGCCTTCGCACACAGGCGCGGGCTGTGGACGCAAGCCGGCAACCAGAGAACCGACGCCTGCTGCGGGAACTGCAACGGGCAGGAAACCCACCCCTCGACGCACGACAGGACTGGACAGACTATGCAGCTCTCGGCAGCGCGGATGCCAGCGCCATTCTCGAGCGTATCATCGAGGTGCTGACGATTGTCGAGCTGGAGCCTGACATTTACCAGCTCGGTCTTCACGCGAGGCTGGATCCTGCCGCAAACCCTGAAGTCACCTCTCGCATCGTCGACGCGCGTCGTGCGTTGCATGCGCGCCTGGCAATGCCAGGCCACGAGAACCTGGTCGAGCGCTTTCAGGCGGATCGCTTCAATCGCAATGCCTCCATCGCGGAAAACATCGTATTCGGCGCAAGCCTCGGAACGGACCTTCAGCCGCAGCACCTCCCGGCTCTGCCGCATTTCAGACGGGTGATGGCAGAAGAGGGGCTCGAGCAGCATCTGGTGGCCATGGGCCTCTCGATTGCCGAGACCATGCTGGAGCTCTTCTCCACGCTGCCGCCCGACCATCCGTTCTTTGAGGAATATGGCTTCATCCCTGCTGCCGACTTGCCACAGTTCCAGCCGATCGTGCGGCGCGCGAGGACCTCGACCCTGACATATGCCGATCGAACAGCGCTCGCAGCCTTGCCATTATCGTATGTAGACGCCCGCCACCGTCTGGGCATCTTGACCCCAGTGCTCGTGGAACGCCTGCTCGCCGCACGCAAAACATTCGCCGACACGCTGCCAACGGACCTGAGGACAGGCATCAGTCTCTACAGCGAAGAGGCGTTCAATCCTGCCGCGAGCATCCTCGACAACATCTTGCTGGGTCGGATCTCGTATGGCGTTGCCCAGGCTCACGAGCGTGTACGAGTTTTGGTGCGCGAAACGTTGGACACGCTCGACGTGCGCGACATGATTATCGATGCGGGACTTGGCTTCAACTGCGGCTCTGGCGGCAAACGCCTTTCCAACGTGCAGCGCCAGAAGCTTTCGCTCGCACGCGCCCTCATAAAGGACCCTTCATTTCTTGTGGTGAATGGGGCACTGGCCAATCTCGACGACAGCCAGAAGACAAGGATTGTGGAGCAGGTGCTTCATGCCCGGAAGTCGAGAGCAACGGTATGGGTGCTCACCAAGGACGACCTATCCGAGAAGTTCCACCGTACAATCAGGTTCGAGGAGGGGCGCCTCGTGTCCGACATATCGCAAAACCGGCTGGGCGTGACAATTTGAAGGAGAGGGCGACAAACGATGAGTATTAACGCCGAAGTGGAGTCGCTGCGCAAGGTTCCACTGTTTGCGAACATCGATACGGCAAAACTCAAGCTCCTCGCCTTTACGAGTGAGCGTATCGTTTTCCCGGCCGGGGTCGATCTCTTTCGTGAGGGAGAGCGGGGGGATTGCGCCTATCTGCTGCTGAGCGGTCAGGTCGATGTGGCGCTGGATTCAGCCCATGGACCGGTCGTGATTGCGACGATAGGACAACACAACATCGTTGGTGAAATGGCCCTTCTCGGGGAAATGCCCCGCTCTGCATCGGTAACCACACGAGAGCCGGTCGAAGCCCTCTTGATCAGGAAGGATCAGTTTTTCCAGCTGCTGAGGGACTTGCCTCAGGTGGCGCTCGAGATCATGCGGGAGCTGGCGCTACGCTTGAACAGCGCCAACCGGGAGTTGGCCGCCGCTCACGCACGCCTGGCCGAAGGGCAGGGAGGCTAGGCATGGCCATCGATCGAAGCAATCCCGCCGCCTATCCACCGAGCATCCAGGCGATCCTGAAACGCCCGGCGCCGGCGGCGCTCGTACTGGGTCAGGAAATCCTGGATGTTGATGTCAGCAAGGGATCGGTTCGTGTGGCCTATACGGTAACCGAACCGCTTGCCAATCGCTTTGGCGCACTGCACGGCGGCATGACCGCAGCGATGATGGATGATGTGATGTCTTTGGCTGCAGGCCTGACAGTCGAGTGGGGCCAGATAACGCCCACCCTCGAAATGAAGGTCAGCTACATCCGCCAGGGAAAGCTCGGGACGAGGCTCATTGCCGACGCGCGGACGATCCGGCGCGGCAGCACGGTAGCATTCCTGGAAGCTGACTTGAGGGATGCCGAAGATTCACTCGTGGCAACCGCATCTGCCACCGTGGCAATCATGCAGATGAAGAAGCTAGGCGTGTGACTCAGCACGTGCCCAGTCCGCCATCAGATTTCGATGCGTGTCATCACAGGGACGTGATCGGAGGGTCGCTCCCAATTGCGCGCATGGCGCAGGATCTGATGATCACTTTCAGCGCCTTTCAGGCCGGGACTGATCCAGAAGTGGTCAAGCCTGCGCCCACGGTCCGATTTCTCCCAATCTGAGTTTCGATAGCTCCACCAGCTGAAGATCTTCTGATCGGCGGGGACCACGGACCGGGTAACATCAACCCAGTCATGGGAGGCATAGAGGGACATCATGCGCTGCGTCTCCTCAGGTGTATGGCTCACCACGTCAAGCAACTGTCTGTGGCTCCACACGTCGTTTTCGAACGGAGCAACATTCAGGTCACCGACCACGATGCGACGCGCGGAGCGTCGTGATCTCATGCGCGAGAAGAGCGCCTCCATCTCGTCGAGGAACTGAAGCTTGTGGGCAAACTTGTCGTTCTGCTTGGGGTCCGGGATGTCGCCCCCCGCCGGCACATAGAAATTATGCAGCTCGATGTCGCCGGGCAGGACGACCTTGACGTGGCGAGCGTCACCCTTGCCGCAAAACTCTCGCGCATCTACCCGCTCAAGCGGGACCCGCGAGAGAACCGCCACGCCATGATAACCCTTCTGACCGTTGATGGCGGTGTGCGTGAACCCCAGCCGACGCAGGTCAGACATCGGGAATTCGGCGTCGGCGACTTTGGTTTCCTGCAGACACAGGACATCAATCGCGTGGGATGCAAGTAATTGGGCGATCAGGGGCAGCCTCAGCCGCACCGAATTGATGTTCCAGCTGGCGATTCGCAGTGAAGGCATGGCTCGGTCGCTGGTTGGCTAGGGGTGCAGAAAACGAAAGGCCCCCGGCTGTGCGTCCAACCGGGGGCCAAAACGCGCTTTGACGCGCCACGTGTCAGGAGGGGATTGTCTGACACTTCCGATGGTCAACCGCGGTTTCACTAGCGGGGGGGCGATGCAAAACCGTTGTTTTGACGACCATCTGCAGTAACTATATGCGCGAAAGTCACACCGGGCAACTTTTTTTTCGGCTCTTACACAAACTTAATGACAAGGTCAGCGCAGCCACACTTTCCGCACCCGCCGTGTTGAACAAGTCACGGGCAAAATACAACCTAACCCATAGCTATCCCCAGCTGCTTCGCGGTCTGGTCGAAACAATAGCGCGCCAGGCGAACGATCTCGTCGGCCTGTTCGCGTGTCAGGATCAGCGGCGGCGAAAGGACCATTGTGTCGCGGATCGCACGCATCACCAGACCGTTCGCAAAGCAGTGGTTCCGGCACATGGTGCCCACGTCGATCTGGCGGTCGAAGAACTCTCGGCGGTTCTTGTCCTTGACCAGCTCGATCGCCGCGAGCAAGCCGCGCCCGCGCACTTCGCCGACCAGCGGATGATCCCCGAGGCTCGCCACGGCCTTTTGGAAATAGGGGCCGATATCGTCGTGGACGCGCTCGACCAGCCGCTCGCGCTCGATGATTTCAAGGTTCTTCAGCGAAACGGCGCAGGCCACCGGATGGCCCGACCATGTGAACCCGTGAACAAGTTCCTCGTTTGCAGTAGCGAAGGCATCGCCCATCCGCTTGCCCAGGGCGACCGCCGAAATTGGCTGGTATCCCGAAGAGATCCCCTTGGCCATGGACATGATGTCGGGCTCAATCCCGTAGGTATGGGACCCGAACCACCGCCCCGTGCGCCCGAAGCCGGTGATCACCTCGTCGACGTGGAGGAGAACGTCGTATTTCCGGCAGATGCGCTGGATCTCGGGCCAGTAACTGTCAGGAGGAAACATCAGGCCACCCGCGCCATGGATTGGCTCGGCCGAGAATGAAGCCACCTTGTCGGGCCCCAGTTCGAGGATCTTCTCCTCAAGCTTACGGGCCACCGATAGCCCGTAGGCATTGGGATCTTGGTCCCCACCGAAGCCATACCAATAAACGGTTGGTACCTTCACAAAGCCGGGCAGGGGCAGATCGAACTGCGGATGCATGGGCGTGAGCCCCGACAGCGACGCCGCCGCCATCGTCACCCCGTGATAGGCATACTCCCGCGAGATATGGATCTTTTTGTCCTTCTTGCCCTGCAGGTTCCAGTAATAGCGAATGAACTTGAGCGCCGTGTCATTCGCCTCCGATCCGGAATTCGCATAGACGATCCTGTCCAGCCCCGTCGGCAGGATCGAGGCAAGCTTCGCTGCCAGTTCGGTCGCATAGGGGTTCGTCGTCTGGAAGAAGGCGTTGTAGTAAGGCAGTTGTCGCATCGCCTGCGCCGCGGCTTCGGCAAGCTCCGCCCGGCCATAGCCGACATTCACGCACCACAGTCCCGACATCCCGTCGATTAGCCGGTTCCCCTCCGAGTCCCAGAGATAAACCCCATCCGCCTTTACGATGACCCGCACCCCCTTCTTGTTGAGGGCCTGTGTCTCGGTGAAAGGGTGGATGTGATGCCGGGCGTCAAGGTCCTGCCAGTGCTTGGTCAGGTTATGGGTCGCGGTCGTGCTGGACATTTCGTTTACTCGAAGTGGAATTGAGAAGGGGGAGGCAGGCATCACTTTCCCGGCAACAGGAAATACGGCAGCGCTCGCCTCAGGGATTGTAGCCAATCCGGGCACAAAGAATGAGCAGCTGGTCCTTCGAAACCATGCAGCAATCCTATCAAAGCTTTTCGCGGCACGCCAGACGGGCTTGAAAGCCGGTGCTGCCCTTGTCACACATGGTCAATGCGCCGCACAGAAAAAGCAGAGCAGATCTTCGCCCGCCTCGAGCGGGCCAATCCGTCCCCGAAAGGCGAGCTGGATCACGTCAATCCCTACACGCTCCTCGTCGCGGTCGTGCTTTCGGCCCAGGCGACCGACAAGGGCGTCAACCGCGCAACCGCCAGCCTTTTCAAGTCGGTGACCACCCCGCGGCAGATGCTCGATCTGAGAGAGGATGGCCTGGTCGCGCACATCAAGTCCATCGGTCTGTTCAGGGCCAAGGCAAAGAACGTCATCAAGCTGTCGCAGGACCTGATCGACCATCACGATGGCGAGGTTCCCACGACGCGCGAGGAACTCGAGAAGCTTCCGGGCGTTGGCCGAAAGACGGCAAACGTCGTTCTCAACATGGCGTTTGGCCAGCCCACCATGGCCGTCGATACGCACGTGTTTCGGGTCTCCCAGAGGTTGGGGCTGGCAAAGGGGAAGACCCCGCTGGCTATCGAGGAGCAGTTGCTGAAGGTCGTGCCGGAAAAATTCATGCAGCACGCCCATCACTGGCTGATCCTGCACGGGCGCTACACCTGTCTCGCCCGTGGACCAAAATGCGCTGAGTGTCCCGTCGAGGATCTCTGCACGTTCAAGGGCAAGTCGAAGCCCGCAACGAGGAAATCAAAATGAACAGACTGGCAGGCCTCCCTGTGCTGGCGTTTGCTGCTGCCGTCGTGGCGGCCTTTCTGTTCGCCTGGCAGTCTCTCACCCATGCGCCGCAGGCAGGCGACGGCTCATTCGCGACGGAAAGAGCCTACGCAACGCTGCAGAAACTGCTCTCCGAGCAAGTTCCACATCCGACAGGCTCGCCGGAAAACCATCGCGTGCGCGACAGGATCCTCGCACAGTTCAGGGCCGCAGGTTACGAGCCGGAAGTTCAGGCAGCTTTCCAGTGCGCACCGCCGGAAAAGGCAGTCGGTTGCACGCAGGTCGAGAACATCATCGCCGTCCTCAAGGGCACGGGCGAGGGCAGGGCGATCCTCGCCACCGCGCATTATGACAGCGTCCCGGCAGGACCCGGCGTGGGAGACGACGGCGTCGGCGTCGTCGTCATGCTGGAACTCGCCCGCACGCTGAAGGCGATGCCGCCCGCCCGCAACGACGTGATCTTTCTCATCACCGACGGCGAGGAAACCGGGCTCAGGGGCGCGGTGGCCTTCGCAAGGAACCACCCGCTGATGCAGCAGGTAGGCATTGTCGTGAATGTTGAGGCGCGCGGCAACACAGGCCCGGCCATCATGTTCGAGACCGGCACTGGCAACAGTCAGCTGATCCGGCTCTTCGCCGACGCCGTCGGATCACAGGTCTCCAACTCGCTCGCCTACGAGATCTACAGGCTCCTGCCCAACGACACGGACTTCACCATCTACAAGAGCGCGGGCCTGAACGGTTACAATTTCGCGATGATTGGCGCCGCCGCGCGCTATCACACGCCAAAGGACAATCTCGCGCTTCTCGACCGCAATACGTTGCGCCATCACGGCGAGCAGGTCACCGCCCTCGTCAGGGCCCTTCAGGCCCAGGACCTCGAAACCCTTCGCTCGCCGGAAGACGCAAGCTATTTCGATTTGTTCGGCAAAGGCCTCGTGCATTGGCCCGCATCCCTGAACCTGCCGATGGCTTTGGCTGCTTTGGTGTTGCTGGTTGGCATTGTCGCGACGGGACGTTCGTCCCTGTCGCTGGCTGGCGCGATCTGGTCCATGGCCTCGCTCCTCGTCCTGCCCTTCGTCATGTTCGCCATCGGCTGGATCCTGTCATACCCGCTCGGGATCTGGCCCGAGGTCCACGTCCTCGACCACCAGGCCCCTTGGCCCGCCCGCATCGCATTGCTCGCTGCAACCTTCGCAGTTGCCACGGTCACGGCTCATCTGCTGGCGTCGCGCGCCGAGCCGCAGGCCGTTAGCCTCGTCTACTGGCTGTTCGTTGCGCTACTCGCGGTAGCCAGTGCAGCCGCTCTGCCAGGTGCTGCCTATGCCTTCCTCTGGCCTGTC
>JBEIFU010000066.1:0-11751 GCA_040382295.1 Alphaproteobacteria bacterium | reverse complement strand
TGATCGTGTCCCTGTCGCCAAGCACGATCAGCGTTGGCGTATCGACATGCACCATCTCCGCCGCTGCGAAAGAACGACGCGGTCGCGTCATGCACAGCGCCAATGCCTCAAGATCGTTATTGCCCTGAACGGCAAACTGCCTGAAGAGGCGGGGAACATCACCGGTGATCATGCGCGGGTCCTTTGCCCGCATCGCTGCTGCGATTGCATCGGTTTCCAGCTGACCGCGCCCGTAATAGTTCTCGCCGACACCCGCAATGATCGCGCGACGCACCCGCACGTGGGAATCGTGCAGAAGCCGCATCACGATGAACCCGCCCATCGAATACCCCATGACATCAGCCGTCCGATGCCCCAGCTGATCGAGCAGGCGCACGATATCCCGTGCCAGTTCACCCTCGTCATAAGCCGCAGGATCGTGCGGCTTTCCACTCTCTCCATGCCCGCGCACGTCGAGCGCCACCACCTGCCGCCCCGCCTCGACAAGCGTGGTGTACCATCCAGGCGTACGCCAGTTCATCCCGCGGCTCGAGGCAAAGCCATGCACAAGGATAACAGGCGGACCCGCGCCCACGACATCATAGGCGAGGGAGAGCTGAGGCAAGACCTGCAGATATGGCATACGTGCCTCCAGCGTCTTTGGCCTATCCGGGAACCCCGGCCAGAAAATCCATGACTGCCGCCTTGAACATGGGCTGGGTCAGGCAGTCCATGTGGCCACAGCCAGGAACCTGCAGGCCGCGCGCATTTCCCAGCAACCGCGCCAGTTCCGGCGCAGAGCCTGCCAGCTCATCGCGCGTGCCTGCAATCACGAGACATTCATTCGGGACCTGTGAAAGCGCTTCGGGTGTCCATTCCATCGAAGCCCCATCAAACGCACGCGCGCAGGCGCCCAGCGCCTTCAGATCCTGCCCTTGTGCCTCGGCAAACTGCCGGAATTGCCGGGCAAGGCCCGATGGTACATCGCCCGCAGACGGCGCCTCGAAAGCCGCGGCAAGCCCGATCTGGGCGCGCGTGTCACGAGGCGCCACCAGCGCCCCGCCAACCCCACACAGCACACCGAGCAGGTAACGCTCCGGACGGCGCGCGAGCACCGCCAGCGTCACCCGCGCCCCGAGCGAGAAACCGGCGAGGTCCGGCTTCTTCAGGCCAAGATGATCAGTGATCGCAAGCACCGCATCCGCAAAGACATCGATGGAGTAGGACACCGGATCATGGGACTTCCCGCTCTGGCCATGGCCTGGCAGATCCAGCGCGACAACGCGACGCCCAGCACGCAGCAGCATCTGCAGCCAGCCCGACCTTTCCCAGTTCTCATGCGCACTCGCGGCGAAGCCATGGACAAGGACGATGGCATCGCCAGCACCCTGATCGCTGAACGCGATCGGACACCCATTCACGTCAAGCATCGGCATCGGCGTCAACCCGCATCAGGCACCCGGCCGGCATTCGCCTGCGCCTCGGCCGCCGCACGCCGCTCAATGATGTCCCGAAGCTCGCGCTGCTTTTGCTCGTCCAGCGGAAAGCGCCACATCACCAGCGCAATGCCAACCGAGATCAGGGTGGGCGGGACAACATAGAGCAGCATCATGCTCTCGATCGTCTCCGGCGCATTGCCGCCTTTGCCATCGAACCCGATCCACGCGAGCACCGCATAGGAAAAGAAGATGGCACAGGAGTAGCCAAGCTTGTTCGTCAGGGCGAGCAGGGCGAAATAGACGCCCGCGCGCGCCTGGCCCGTTTCGACATGATCATGGTCGGCCACATCCGCCATGATGGCCCGAAATAGGAAGGGCCCCACCGACATGTTCAGGCCCAGCAACGTCCAGAGGATCAGCGCCGGCACAAACTCGCCCTTCGGCAGGAAGTAGATGCAAGGGATCATCACTGCATTGGCAAGGCAATGGAGGACGAAGGTCTGATGCTTGCCAAGCCGCCGGCTCAGCACCACCATGGGCGGGATGGCCAGCGCACCCATCACGAAGTAGACCAGCAGCAGCCAGTTCGCCTCCTTCGGCAACTCCAGGCCAAAGGCAACCATGGGCAGGAACAGGGTTGCAACGATGCCACCGGATATACCTGCCACAAGATCGGCAACCAGCACATAGCGCAACGGCTTGTTCGTCACGATGGCCTTGAGGGCAGGACCGAGGGGCAAATGGGCCGGCACGTGGTGCGGGTTCTCCGGAATGGCCCACACGGCGATCGCCACGCCGATCGGCAGCGTGAGGATCACGAACCAGCCCATCGAGGCCACTTGCTCGAACTTGTCACCACCTTGGGCCTGGATCAGTGCCGGCAGCAGCAGCACGAAGATCATGCCGATCAGGTAAGCAGCCTCGCGCGAGGCTGTGATCCTCGATCGCTCGTGATAGTCGCCGCTGAGTTCGCTGCCCCAGGCCAGATGCACGATCGACAGCATCGTCCAGCCCACGAACAGAAGCACGATGGACGCAACCACATACTCCCAGGTCACACCCGGCGATGGCATGAAGACCAGATAGGACGCGATGCACATGATCGGGATGGAGGCAACCATCCAGACCCGCCGCCGGCCCCAGCGCGTCTTTGTGCGGTCCGACATCACGCCCATGATGGGATCAAGAAACACGTCCAGAAACCGGATGGACCCGAAAATGATGCCCGTCACCAGCCAGCCCAACCCAATCTCCACCGCGTAGAAGGGTGGAAGATGCACCGCCAGGGGCAGCGTCATTGCCGCCAGAGGCAATCCCGGCAGCGAATAGGCGAACAGCCAGAACGGACGCACGCGGTCTTGTGGCTTTGTCGTGACGGTCATGCGCTTCTCGTATCCCTTTTGGCGCTTGCACCTCTGACGGGTGCGTGGGCGCGACTATGACCCGAACTGTCGAAAACGCCAAATGGAAGCGCGGGCACCCGGCAGATGAATGCGTGCGGATCGCAACATTACTCGCTGCGCCTGACCAAAACGGCAGATGCATAGGGATCACGAAGATATGAGATGAGAGACCAAATTACATGTTTGCTAAGCCCATTGGCCATTATTTGAAAACTGACCCGCCGCAACACTTGAACTTGTTGAATAGCATTCTGTAATACTGACAGAACCAAACAACACGAAATCGAAACTACCGCAGACGCGGGCAAAGAAGGACAGTATGGCCAGAAAATCGAAGACAGAAGCAGCGGAGCCGGAATTCATCCCGGCGTCAACGAACGATCATCTGGTCGATCTGACAGCAAACCTTGTCGCTGCTTACGTAAGCCGGAACCCTATCCCGGTCGCAGAAGTTCCGGGTCTGATCTCGATGTTCCACAATTCACTGCGCCAGGCCGCAGGTGGAGCCGTGGAAGCGGAAACAGAACGCAAGCCCGCAGTCCCCGTGAAGAAGTCCGTCGCCGAGGACTACATCATCTGCCTCGAAGACGGGAAGAAGCTGCGGATGCTGAAGCGCTACCTGCGAACGCATTACAACATGTCCCCGGAAGAGTATCGCAAGAAGTGGGACCTGCCGCACGACTACCCGATGGTGGCACCGGCCTATGCCCGCCTGCGCTCGGCCTTCGCCAAGAAGATCGGCCTCGGCCGCGTACCTTCGGTCAGCCGCGGTCGACGCGCCAAGCCGTCCTAGGATCGATCAAGCCTGGTGGCCCCTGCCGGACTCGAACCGGCACGCCTTGCGACAACGGATTTTAAGTCCGCTGCGTCTACCAGTTCCGCCAAGGGGCCACATCGGCTTGCAGGCACGCGCGCGAAATTGGGCGATCCTGGGAGCGCACGCAAGTGGCTTGCGCAAGCATGCCCCCTTTCAGCCCCCCTCGGGCAGGGGCTCCTGGCCAGCCTCACGCATGATATCAGCCAGGGCAGCCTTGATCCCCTCCAGGCGTCGGCCATCCGCACCCCGCGCAACCAGGGCAGTGCCGAACCGGCCATCCCGCGAGAACGGATAACTCCCGAGCGGCACATCCGGATTCTTCTTCTGGAGGGCAGCCAGTCCCGCCGCGATGCTGCCCTCGCCGATGAACGCTGACACTGTCACCGACAGGAGCGGCGCAGACGAAGGCAGCCGCGGCCGGACATCCTCAAGCATGGCCTGCATCACCGCGGGGATACCCGCCAGCACGAACACATTGCCAATCTGAAACCCGGGGGCTCCCGACACGGAATTGCCGATCAGGCTGGCCCCGAAAGGGATGCGCGCCATGCGCTGGCGGGCCTCGTTGAAAGGCCCGATATTCATCGAGGCATAGCGCGCAGCCAGTGCAGCAAAGACTGTCGGGTGATACGAGATGCCAGTCTCGAAGGCCGCCGCCATGCAGTCGGCCGTGATGTCGTCGTGGGTGGGCCCGATGCCGCCCGTGGAAAAGACAAATGCATAGCGTCTGCTCAGGGCACGCACCGCCGCAATGATCTCGTCGGGAATGTCCGGCACAACCCTGGCTTCACGAACGGATATGCCCAGCTGTCCAAGCCAGCGGGCGATGTAGGCGGTGTTCGTGTCCTGGGTCCGGCCCGAGAGTATCTCGTCGCCGATGACGAGAATTGCAGCCCCTGACTTGGGTCCATGATCCGCACGCATCGCTCGCTCCATCACCGGCAGGGCCTGCCAAAAAAGAACGGCACCATCCTTGATGGTGCCGTCGCAAAAAGCAAATCGGATGGAAGAGGAACGCCGTCGGCTGAAGCAGCCTATTCCGCGGCTTCAACAGCCCGACGTGCACCCGTTTCAACATGACGCATGGCCGCAACACTGGCATCGACCAGACTGAAGGCAAAGGCATCATCGAGCGGCGCGTGGCCATTCAGCAGGCGGAAGAGGATGGGCCCGAAAATCATGTCGGCTGCCAGATCCTCGTCTGCATCGAACACGACCTCGCCGCGCAGCTTCGCCCGGGCAACGACCGCATGGACAAGCTCGCGATGCGCGGCCATGAGCGAGTTGCGCAGCGCCTCGGCAAAGCGCGCGTCAGCCTGGGCCTCGGCAATGAGAGCCTGGAAAACAGGGCCCCGACGCTGCGACAGGGCACGAACGGTCGGGCGCACAAGCTCAAGAAGGTCGCTCTTCAACGCACCGGTGTCTGGCGCAATGGTCTCTTGAGCCGGCATGTCAGCCAGCAAGGCCTCGAGCACGATGAAAGCTGCAGACGCCCACCAGCGATAGATCGTCTGCTTGGACACCCCAGCGCGCGCGGCAATCGCCTCGATGTTCAGCGCCGCATAGCCATCATTCTGGAGGATGTTCATGGCCGACTGGATGATCGCACGGCGCGATTCCACGCTGCGCGGACGGCCGACACGCGGACGTGCGGGCTGAGTATTTCCTGGGTTGTCTGTGCTGGTCATGAAGCCCCTCGAACTTAGTGATCTTTTTACGCTTCGAGCGCGACTCGCGTTCGAATCACTCATTAATGAGGAGCGTGTTCGCGCACGGCGAAAGGGTCAAGCGCTGAACGCCTGAATTAGCGGGAAGTATCGGGGCGTGACAGAAAATACGCAGGATCGACGTCGAGCTTTGCAACCTTGCCGCGCTCTCCCAGCAAACCGACCGGCCGCCCGTCGACCTCGACCTGCAAACCACCCGCATTGCCGGTAAGCAGCACGAGCCCTTTGCGATCAGGAACAGCGTAGGATTCGCCGGCCGCAAGCTCGCGTGCAATCAGCCGGGGCTGAACGGATCCAGCCGACTTGTCCCTGACCTCCAGATAGGAAGTCTCTGTCGCCCGGAGAGTGATTCGCGAAGCGGTGACGTCATCCACAGGCTTCGCGGACACGCGCGCTGGCGGGGCCACCATGGAAAGCAACGGTGCAAGATCAGCAGCAGCAGTCGAAGTCGACTCTCGTGGCGCTTCGGGTTGTGGCTTCGCAGGAACGGGGGCCGCGTCGACAACCGTCACCAGACCTTCCTCTTCCACATTGGCAACAGGCAGGGCCGGCGGAGCCGCCGCAAGAATCTGGATCAGCAGGTAAACGAGTCCACCCGCGAGTGCCGCAGCACCTAAGAGGCGATAGCGGATAAGGCCTCCCTGTGGCTCGACATCCGGAAACGCCGGTGCGTCGGCCTTGTCACCTGCCGACGCATCAAACTCAGCCTTGAACCGGTTGACGACACTCGAAGCATCAAGGCCAAGCAGAAGTGCGTAGGAACGAACATACCCAAGCGCATAGACGCGCACCGGCAGCCGCTCATGCTGGCCCGCTTCGATCGCAGTTACAAGATCCCTGCGCAGGCAGAGATGTGAAGCAACAGCCCTCTCGTCCAGGCCCAGCGCCTCACGACGACTGCGCAGCAGATGTCCGATGGAAAGCGCCTGCGCCTCGGGCTCGGGAGCCTGGGACACATCGCGCAAGTGAAGGCGGCGCTCCCTGCAATCGCTCACAGCCGGTATCTGCACCACGACACTCATTGCGAACCAACCCTGCACATCCGCTGTTACGCCCCTGGCTCCTGACGTCAGGATCGAATGATCCGTATACGCCACAGGCCAGAAGGGAACCTGTATGCTAGACCAACCAGCGTTAAATATTGCAGAACGAAATCAGGAATAAGGGCCGTCCACGGAAATTTTTCCTGATCAGACGGGTACGCGCTCGCTGATTGCAAATTGCCTCAAATGCTCCCGAAGCGAGTGGTCTGTCCCGCGCAGCAATGCATCCATGAGGCTCTCGATGCGGCCGCTGTTGAGCGCGAGGACCATTTGCTTGACCGGCCCTATGGAGGCCGGCGACATCGAAAGCGAGCGAAACCCAAGCCCGATCAGCGCCATGGCCTCGATGGGCCGCCCCGCCATCTCGCCACAGACCGTCACCGGCACACCGCGCTGGCGGGCTTGGTCGACAATCAGTTTGAGGCAATTGAGCATGGGGGGGCTCAGGACATCGTAACGGTTTCCCAACCGCGGATTTCCACGATCACTGGCAAACAGGAACTGTGCCAGGTCGTTCGAGCCAACCGAGATGAAATGGGTGTGCGAGAGAAGGGACGGCAGCTGGAATGCCAGGGCTGGAACTTCCAGCATTGTCCCGATGCGAACCTGGCTGGGTGCGACACCGCCCAGGCGCACCAGACGGTCCATCTCGCGGTCCACCAGCAGGCGCGCCTGGCGAAACTCATCGACCTCGGCGACCATGGGGAACATGAGATCCAGCTCACGCCCGTGTGCCGCCTTCAGGAGCGCCCGGATCTGGTAACGCAGCAGGGCAGGACGGTCCAGCGTAACCCGGATCGCGCGCCACCCCATCGCCGGGTTCTCCTCGATCGGCGACTTGACATAGGGCAGGGCCTTGTCCCCTCCCAGATCCAGCGTCCGGAAGACCACCCGTGCCCCGGCAGCGCTATCCAGAACGTCCGTATAGAGCGCGACAAGATCGCTGAGCCGCGGCATGTCGCTCGAGATCATGAACTGCAGCTCGGTACGGAACAGGCCGATACCCTCGGCGCCGGTCTCTGCCAGATGGGGCAAGTCTGCCTTGAGCCCGGCATTCATCATGAGCCCGATACGCTGCCCATCCACGGTCACCGCCGGCTGCAGACGCTGGGCCGCAAAAGCGGCTTGCCGTTGCGCGCGAAGGGCAAGCTTGTGGCGATAGGCTTCCCTGACCTCCTGGGTCGGACGCAGGTGGACATCAGCCGTGTCGCCGTCCGCAATGACCCAGTCGCCCGGCTCCACCTGCTCGATGGCGCCGGCAACGCGTCCGATCAAAGGGATGTCAAGTGCACGCGCGACGATGGCCACATGGCTGGTCGGAGAGCCCTCCTCGAGAACCAGCCCGCGCAGCTTGCCGCGGTCGTAATCCAGAAGCTCGGCCGGACCCATGGAGCGCGCGAACAGGATCGTGTCGGCGGGCAGGAATTCGTGGGCCGACGTGTCGGCGCGCCCGGCTAGGTGTCGCAACAGGCGATTGGCCAGATCATCGAGATCGTGCAACCGCTCGAGCAGGGGCGAGTCCGTCTGGCGTGCCATGCGCGCGCGCATGTCGTTCTGCACACGCTCGACGGCAGCCTCGGCCGTCAGACCCGTGAAGACCGCCTCCCTGAGCTTCAGCAACCAACCACGATCGTCGGCAAACATCCGGTAGGTCTCGAGCACATCCCGCGTCTCGCCGGTGATGACCTTGTCCTCGGCGGCGAGCATGGCATCGATCGAGGCACGCAACTCGGCAACCGCCTTGTCCAGCCGCTGCCGCTCGTACTCCACGTCATCGGCAATCAGCCTGTCGATCTTCACGCGTGGCTCGTGCAGAACGGCCCGCCCCACGGCGATGCCTTCGCAGAATGAAGTCCCCTGCCCGCGCCAAGGCCGGTCCCGGCGGGGGCCGGCATCAATCTCACCCAGCTCACCGAGAGATCCCGAAGCCACCATCTCGGCCAGCAGCATCGCAATGGTATGCAGGGCCTCGACTTCTTCCTCGTCATAGAGGCGGTGCGTTCGGTTCTGGACCGCAACAACCCCCAGCGTCCGACCGCCGCGCGTAATGGGCACGCCCAGCATTGACTGATAGGGGTCCTCGCCCGTCTCTGGCCTGTACGAAAAGCTTGGATGCGCCGGCGCATCCGACAGGTTCAGCGCCCGCCCATGCAACGCGACATCGCCGACAATGCCCTCCCCCATCTTGAGCCTTGTGGCATGCACCGCAGCCTTATTGAGGCCTTCCGTTGCGAACAGCTCGAGCCAGCCAGCCGCCTTGATCAGGTAGATCGAGCAGACCTCTGCCACCATGTTGGCGGCGATGAGCCCGACGATCTTGTCAAGACGCGCCTGCGCCGTGATGCGCTCGCCCATGATTTCGCGCAATTTTCGCAGGAGCACACGGGGACCTGCTGTCGGCATGTCGCTACCTGTCGAGGCCGTAAGTGGTATGCAGCGCCCGCACGGCCGTGTCGGTCAGATCGGCCGCGATCAGCACACTGATCTTGATCTCTGACGTCGAGATGACCTGGATGTTGATGCCTTTTTCGGCCAGCGTCTTGAACATCGCCTGCGCAACACCCGCATGCGCCCGCATGCCGACACCGATGACCGAAACCTTCGCAACATCCTTGTCCGTGAGCAGCTTCTGGTAGTTGATGGCACCATGATTGCGCTCGATGATATGGATCGCGCGCTCGAACTCGGCTCGGCCAACCGTGAACGTCATGTCGGTGAACTTGCCATCCTCGGACGTATTCTGGACAATCATGTCCACGTTGATGCCGCCATCGGCCAGCGGGCCGAAGATGGCAGCAGCCACTCCCGGCTTGTCCGGCACCCTGACAAGGGTGATTTTCGCTTCATCGCGGCTATAGGCAATGCCGCTGACAAGTTGCTTCTCCACGATCTCGTCCTCGTCACAAACCAGGGTTCCCGGCAGGTCTTCAAAGCTCGAAAGAACTTGCACACGCACACGATGGATCATGGCCAGCTCGACCGATCGCGTCTGCAGCACCTTCGCGCCGAGGGACGCCATCTCGAGCATCTCCTCGTAGGAAATCTTGTCCAGCTTGCGCGCCTTGGGCGTGATGCGGGGATCGGTCGTGTAGACACCATCGACATCGGTATAGATATCGCAGCGATCGGCGTTGAGCGCCGCAGCAAGGGCCACCGCGCTCGTGTCCGAGCCACCCCGACCCAGTGTGGTGATCCGGTTGTCGGGCCCCAACCCTTGGAACCCGGCTACGACCGCGACCTGCCCCTGCGAGAGCCGCGCCTCCATCTCCCGGGTCTCGATACCCGTAATGGCAGCCGAGCCGTGCAGCCCTGACGTATGGATCGGCAGCTGCCAACCAAGCCACGAGCGCGCCTGGATCCCCAGATGCTGGAGCGCGATGGCAAGCAGGCCCACAGTGACCTGCTCACCGGCAGAGACGACGGTGTCGTATTCCCTTGCGTCATGCAGCGGTGACAGCTCGCGCGCCCAGGCCACCAGCTTGTTTGTCTCCCCCGCCATGGCGGACAGGACAACGGCCACCTGGTGACCATTGTCGACCTCACGCTTGACCTTGAGCGCAACGTTGCGGATCCGGGTCAGGTCGGCAACCGACGTTCCGCCGAACTTCATCACGAGTCTGGGCATGGGACAGCGCGGCGTTACGTCCGAGAGTTTGGAAATCTGTTTTGCATCAAATCGGGTATAGTTGGATAGTTTGGCTTTGTCACGCAACGCGCGGAGCATCGCACCAGTGACCGACGCAACAGCGGCGCGCGCCGCAAGTCCCCAATCCACCATTGACGATGCAGAGGTGGCCCGTTTCTCGGCATTGGCCGCAGAGTGGTGGAATCCGCAAGGAAAATTCGCAGTCCTCCACAAGTTTAATCCCGTGCGCCTGCGCTTCATCAGGGAGCATGCACTGCGGCACTTCCGGCGTGACTCGGCAAGCCTGACCCCCTTCACGGGATTGCGGCTGCTGGACATCGGCTGCGGCGGAGGGTTGCTCAGCGAACCGATGGCCCGCCTGGGCTTCGACGTGGTCGGCGCCGACGCATCCGAAAGGAATATCCGCACGGCATCCACCCACGCGCGCGAGCAGGGGCTGCAGATCGACTACCGCACAACCACAGCCGAGGAGCTCGCCGCCGCCGGGGAGCAGTTCGATGTGATCCTGAACATGGAAGTGGTCGAGCACGTCGCCGACCTCGATCTGTTTCTCGGCAGCTGCGCGCAGATGCTCAAGCCAGGCGGGATCATGGTTGTAGCAACCCTGAACCGCACGCTGAAGTCATGGGCACTGGCAATCGTCGGCGCGGAATACGTTCTGGGCTGGTTGCCGCGCGGAACCCATGACTGGAACAAGTTCATCCGACCGATGGAGCTTGACGCAGCGCTGGCGCGCGCAGGCCTCAACGGCCGGTCCGAGACAGGCGTAATGTACAACCCGCTGCTGAATGAATGGAAACAGTCGGGAGATACCGACGTGAACTACATGCTGGTGGCCGAAAAGCCTGCCTGAGGTCAGGAATCGGTTCGCGGCAGGCCCGGAATGGGCGCAACAGGAATTCCTTCCTCGATGAGGTCGCGCGCAGCCTCAAGCGTGGCCTCGCCATGAACGATGCGCTGCTCCGCATCGCCATAATGGATGGCGCGCGCGACATCCGGGAATTTCTCGCCGACATATTCAGAGTTCGCCTCGACATGCGCCCTCACCTGCGTGACCCACTCCCGCATGGCACGGGCCTGCTCGGCCGTTTCCCCGAGCGACGCCCGCTTGGACACCGCAGGTGCCATCGGCGCCTTCGAGACGCTCTTCGACTGGCAGGTTGGACAGGACAGAAGTCCTTTCTTTGCCTGCATGTCATAGGCTGCACTGTCGCGAAACCAGCCCTCGAACGAGTGGTTCTTCCTGCAGACCAGTTGATAGCAGATCATGGTAGTCCAGGATCCCGGTTGCGGCAACTTCATGAACGACAAGGAACATGGCAACCGATTTCGGTCACCGCAAGGCCCGCTCATGCGATACCGCCGCGGTTAAGGGCGCGTAAACGGATGGATTCTCCCACCGCGTGTGAAGCTCACCCTACGTCAGCCGCCAGCACCGCCGGCAGAGGCCGATCATGTTTCAGGGCCGGAATGCGTCCACGCACCTCGGCCACCTGCGCCGGATCGATGTCCGCCACGATCACGCATGGATCCTCGCCCGCCTCGGCCACGATCTCCCCCCAGGGAGCCACGATGAGGCTGTGGCCGAACGTATGCCGCCCATTGGGATGAAGCCCGCCTTGCGCCGGGGCCAGAACATAGCATCCCGTTTCGATCGCCCGCGCCCGCAGCAGCACGTGCCAGTGCGCAGTCCCCGT
>JBEIFU010000065.1:0-11829 GCA_040382295.1 Alphaproteobacteria bacterium | reverse complement strand
GGCGTTGTACCGCCACCGCGCACGGTGGCAAGCGTACCCCAGTCATCGACCCAGTTCGCGCCGGCCTCCAGGCCCAGATACCAACCTTCACTGCTGCCGGCATTTGCCGGACTGATCGCGGCTGCGACACACAGTGCGCCCAGCAGCATCTTCCTCAACGACATATGAACACCCCTTGCGTGGTTTTTTCTCTTGCCGACGCCTCGCAGGAGGAGACGACCCGGTTGCTTGCGTGGGTGCATCCGGCGTTTGCCGATGTCAAATGCAAGAATTCGTATGCATGGGAAGCAAGCAAAACCGAGCGAAATGGGCCGACGAATGGCTCGGGGCCAAGCGCCGCTCGCGTGTCGGTTGCTTTTGAACAGGGCGAATCAGTTGCGAATCACGGTGAGGGGATTCTGCCACTGCAACCTTGTGTGGTGTCTTCCGCGCGCATTCCCCGAAGGGCGGCGCGCGGAAGCAACACTAGCGGGCTTTGCCGGTCTCGAACCCGTAGCGAAGGCCGAGCGTCACGGTGTGACGGTTCAGGTCGGCAAGGAACGAGGTGACCCGCGTGTAGCCATCGGCGTCGTCGACAAGAACGAAGTCTGGCGTCGTCGAATTCAGGTAGCGGTAGTTGACGAACAAGCTTGTGCTGTCGCTCATCAGATAGTTCAGGCCAACGATTGCCTGGTAGGCAAACTGCCAGGACGAATCGCTGAGACAGCGCTGCTGCGTTTGGGTCCCGTCGCAAAGGCTGGACTGCTCTCCGCCGATGCCTGCCCCGAGGGTCAGCGTCACGAAGTCACCGGCGGGGATGTCGTAGAGCGCGTTGGCCATGACGGTGAAAGTGCTGAATTCTCCACCGCCTGCGACCGTATTGTTGCTGCCATCGAACAGACGGTTCAGCTCGTTATGACGATAGCCGAGCTCGAGCTCGGCCCGCATGCCGGAGTCGAAGGCGTAGCCGATGCTGCCCAGAACGGCCCAGCCGGTGGAATACTCGGCCTGAAATTCCTCGTAATCCGTCGGTGTGGTGTCCGTGTAGATCGTGCTTTGCCCGAGGCGCTCGGGGTGGAACCAGGTGGCTCCACCCTCGATGGAGGCGTAGCTGCCTCGCAGGCCGCCGGCCAGGGCTTCGCCCGAAACCAGAACCAGCGCGGTGCCGGCGAAGAGCATCTTCCTCATGATTGCCTCACTTCAGGTCGATGGTTGCGCGACGGTTCTGGGGTTCCTTGACCCCGTCACCCGTCTTCACGATGAGTTCGCTTTCACCCCGGCCCAGCGCGGAGATCTTGCCTTCCTCGATGCCCAGCGTGACGAGCGCGCCCTTGACGGCGGTCGCACGACGCTGCGACAGGGCGTCATTGTACTTGTCAGAGCCGGAGCTGTCGGTGTGACCGACGATCAGGATGGATGCGGCGCCGAACTCCTTGGCGACGCGGGCGGCGTCGGCGATGACCTGCATGGCCTCGCTCGTGATGTTCGACTTGTTGTAGCCGAAGAAGACCACGAATTGTTCAGGCGCGGCTGGCGGCGGCGGTGGGGGAGGCGGCGGCGCCACGGGGGCGGGCGGCGCCGGCGGAGGTGCCACGGGCTTCGGCTTGTCGCCACTGAAGGCGACGCGCAGGCCGAGCGTGACCGCATGCTTGTTCAGGTCACTGAGGAAGGCGACGCGATTGTTCGATCCCGCGTCGCTGTCGAACCAGCGGTAATCCGGTGCGTCGACGTGGAGATAGCGGTAATTGATGAAGAACTGCGTCTGCGAGCCGAGCGCATAATTCAGGCCGGCGATGCCCTGGTAAGCCATGGTCCACGCGTCCTCATCCACGCAGAGGCACTGCGCGGTGAAGCGGGCGCGATCGACACCGATGCCGGCGCCGAGGCTGAGGGAGAGGTTATCAGTCAGGCCCACGTCATAGAGCGCGTTGGCCATGATGGTGAATTCGCGAAGTTCGCCTTCACTGTGAATGGAGGAGCTTGTGCCGTCCAGCATCGCCTTGTTGTGGCGATAGCCGAGCTCGAGTTCCGTGCGGATGCCGTTGTCGAAGGCGTAGCCAACGCTGCCGAAAACAGCCCAGCCCGTCTCGAACGTGCTGAGGAATTCGGTATAGCTGTAGGACGAGGAAGAGCCCGTGGAGTCGAACTCCTGGAAGAAGCGGTTGTCGCGGATCCAGCTTGCGCCGGCTTCGACTGAGACATAGGTGCCGCGGAGCTGGCTTGCATCTGCATGTGCCGGTATCGCAAGCACGGCTGCGCCTGCGAGCAGTGTCGCTCTGATATTCATCGCTTGTAGTATCCCCTCTGGAACAGGCGCGCGCGCGCGAGCCAACATATTCAGGTCGCATAATGCCTGAGTTAGGCTTAACAGCTCGTAAACGCTCCGGTAGGCGCAGCTGTTTCAGTCAGCCTCTGGGGATGACGTCAAAGGCAACAGAGATCCGTTCGTCGCTGGTGTTGAAGGGAATGGTGCCGTGCCAGAAGTAAGAGGGGAATAACACCAGGTGCCCGGGCCTGGGCTGCACGTGCCGCTGAACCCGCTCGCGGGCGCCCAGTTGAAGGTTGGTTTCGCCCAGCTTGAACCAGCCGGGCTTTGCCTCTTCGTCGGATGCTTCGTCGGGCACTTTCACGTAATAGGCAGAACTGATCCAGCCCATCGGATGAAAGTGGTTCGTGTGAAAGCCGCCGCCGTGCAGGCGAACAGACCACGAGCCTGAAAAGCCGAAATCCCGAGACCGTCGAGCGAAGAGCGGGTGGTGGGCGTCTTCGGGCATCCGGGTAATGTAATCGGCGATGGCCTTTTCGAGTTGCTCCCTCAGGGCGCGGATCAGTCGCTCTTCGCGGTCGAACAGGGCGCCGAAGGTCTGCGTCCCGCCGCGCAGGGTCTGGTCCGTTGGATGAAAGCGGGTGGTGTGCAGTCTTCGAAGCTCCACGGCCAGCGCTTCATTGAACGCCTCCATGCTCGAGAACCCGGACGGCGGGTCGATGGCGTAGACCCGCGCGATCGACTGGAAATCTGCAAGCGATGCCTCGCGCGGATCCCCTGTCAGCCGCAGCGCCGTCGTGAACATGGCCAGCATGCCCTGGTCCAGCGGCGCCTGCGCAAGGCTGGTCTCGCAGGCGTGCAGCGCGGCATCGTGCTGCCCCGCCTTGAGAAGGGTCTCGACATGGTTGCGGGCAATCAACATGTCCCCGGGGGCGCGCTTGACGGCGAGGGCGTGGTGTTCAAGCGCCACGGGCAAGTTTGACAGGATGCGATGGGCGCGCGCGCGAATGTCGTCGGCTTGTGCGGCGTAGTGGTCGTCGCCTCCGACGGGTTCCAGCACGCGCAGGGCCTCCTCGGCCTTCAGGACCCTCAGCATTTCGTGGGCGAAGGCGGTCCTGATCGCGGTGTCGCGGGGAGCTGCCGAGAGGGCTTGCGCGAAGGAGTGCAGGTAGCGCTCGTTTCGTCCGGTCTGCCAGAGCAGCTCGTTCAGCGTGCGATGCGCGTCGATGTTCGAGGGGTTGGCGGCAACCGCCTTTTCCAGGGCGTTAATGGCTTCTTCGTTGCGCTCCTGAGCGCGGAGTGTATTGCCGAGGCCGACCCAGCCTGCATCCGAGCGCGGCTGCAGGGTTACGGATTGGCGATAGGCGGCTTCCGCGCCGCTGTAGTCGCGCAGGTCAATGGCGGCCTGGCCCAGATTATGATGTGCGGTGTGCGAGCGTGGGGACAGGGTGACCGCCTGACGTGCGGCCGCCATTGCGCCTGCTTTGTCATCAAGCTTGCCCAAGGCGAGGGAAAGTGCCTCCCAGGCAGGACCGAAGGCGGGCGTCTGTGTTGTGACCGTTTTCAACATGTCGCGCGCAACGTCCGGCGTCGCCTCGAGCAGCAGAAGCGCGAGATTATAGCGCGCTTCGGCGTAATCCGGCTTGAGGGCCAGCGCCTGGCGGTAATGTGCCTCTGCGTCTGACGTGACTCCTGCCGAGGCAAGGGCGCCCCCGAGGTTGTTGTGAACGTGCGGCTGGCGTGGGTTCAGCGCCAGCGACTGGCGGAACTGGTCGATGGCCTCGGGCAGGCGTCCCATGCGCCTTAGGGCAACGCCTCTGATCTGCAATATGTCCGGATGCTGTCCAAAGGTGCGGCTGAGGGCGTCGAGTTCCCTGATGGCCGTCGACAGCTCTCCCTGCGAGATGAGCTGCGCTGCGCGTTGCAATCCGGAGGCGAGTGGATGATGGGGTCCTGTCATGGCGGCACCTGAAGCTGGGAGGCACACTAGACCAGACCGACAGAGCCAGAAAGCAAAACGGCGGCCCGCAAGGGCCGCCGCTGCTTCAAGTCACGTGATGGGCTGGATTAGTGCCTCCAGCGCAGACCCACGCGGTACGAGCGACCGAGCTGGTCGTAGGTCGAACCGTCCGTGTTGAACTGGCCAGCACCGTTGGCGCCGTCCCACACGGGGGGCTGTTCGTCGGTGAGGTTGTCGACACCGAACGAGAACTGCACTTCGCTGGTGATGCGCCAGCTTGCACCGAAGTCGTAGTAGTTATAGGCGGGAACGATGGTACCCAGACCGAACACGGCATCCTCAGCCGCTCCGATGTAGTTCCAGCGCACCAGGAAGCTCCAGTCATCCAGGTCGTAGGTAAAGCTGGTTGCAGCCTTGTCCTCGGCAATGATGCCACCGATGCTGCCGACATAGAGACCGACTGCACCGTCAGATTCATCCGTCCAGGAGTAGAGCGACGCGATGCCGAAGGTACCCGGCAGACCCAGATCTTCTTCCCAAGCCCATGACCAGCGCAGGTTCACGTCGATACCGGAGTAGAGCGACGTGCCGACGAAGTTGGCGAGAGACTGGTCGATGGCGCCCACGGAGCCAGGGACAGTCGCCACCTGATCACGCGTGATTGCCGAGCAGAACTCGTTGCCGACCGGGAAAACGTTTCCGTTGGCCGTGATCGCCGCAACGCAACCATTCATGATCGTGGCGATCGAGCGCTGACCGATCTGGTTGTCCAGTTCGATCTCGTAGCGGTCAACCGACACGCCCAGCGTACCAACCGGCCACCAGTCGGGATTGAAGACAACGCCGTAGGTGAGCGTGTCTGCAATTTCGGGCTGGAGGTTCGGATTGCCGAACAGGAAGGCCTGCGTCTGGCTGTTGGGCTGCTGGAACGCAGTCGTGTAGCCACCGGGAATGGGGTTAGCCGCATTGGCAAACCAACCGGTACAAGCCGCGATGCGAGCCGCCTGCGACGCAACGGGCAGAGCGGTAACAACCGTGCCAGAGCAAGGATCCGAGTAGGACGGGAAGTTCTGGTCGCCAGCGCGGAACAGTTCGAAGGCCGACGGGGCGCGAACTGCGTGGTTTTCAACCGCGCGGAACGAGAGCCAGCTGAACGGCGACCATTCGGCACCGTACTTCCAGGTCTCGGTGATGCCCGCACCCGTCGAGTAGTCGGACTTGCGGTAACCGCCGGTCAGCGAGAGGTTCTCGAAGAGGGTTTCGCCGGTGATCAGCGGAACCTGGACTTCGCCGTAGAGTTCGTAGACGTCGAAGCTGCCCGAGATGCTCTCAGCGGCGTTGAAGCCGATGATGTCACCCGAAGCCTTGGCAGGGTCGACACGGTTGCTGAGCTCTTCCGAACGATATTCGAAGCCTACGGCCGCGGTGATCGGACCTTCGCCCCACAGGTCGATGACGTCACCCGTGGCGTTTCCTGACACCATCGTCCGCTCGTACGTGATGAGGTCGGTCGAGTTGATGCGGATGAAGTCGAGCATGCTGCGCTGGGGGTTTTCGTTCTGCGACAAAGCGAAGAACCCGAGCGGATTGTTTGCGTTTGCCGTTGGCGTGAACGGAGCTGCGGAGTTCTGCGGGAACACGCAGTTCGGCAGTGCCCCGAGAGGCGCTGTCTGCGGCGCAAGCGAGGTGGTGTTACACGCATTCAGGAGCTGCGTGAACGCCGTGCGGCCTACGTTGTTGTCGTTCTCGATGGTGGTCGAGTTGCGCGCATAGGAGTGGAAGATTTCCCAATCCCAGTCGATCGACGGCATCGTACCACGCAGACCCTGGGTGGTGCCGAAGGCGTTCGTCTCGTAGCGACCGACGCGATTTCCGACCTGCGTCGTGCGGATGTTGAGCACGAAGGAGCGGTTGTCGAGGCTCGTGTCGGCGCCCACGGCCGGAGCCCCCGAGAACACGGCCTGGCCCAGCGCAAGAAGCTGGGGCTGGCCGGTGACGTAGGGGTTTACCACAACGACGCCATCCGTGGGATCGATATCCCACTTCACCTGCAGACCCGTCGCCGGCGTGGCAGCAAGCTGCTGCTCCGAGCGGGTGTTCGTGAACATCGCCTCGATGAACGCTTCCATCTCGCCGTTGGGCAGGATGTCGTACGTTGCGAAGGCCGAAGCATTCACACGCTCGTTGCCGAGGATGAGGTAGTTGTCCGGAGCGAAGTTGTAGCGGTCACCGTCGGCGTCAACGTCGCCAGCCGTGAAGTTCGGATGCGGACAGCTCTGGAACGGTGCGATACCGCCGCCAGCGCGGAAGCGGATCGTGCCGCCGGTCGAACCCACGCCGTTCGCCGCGTTACAATCGCTGTCCAGGGTCAGGCCTGATGCCGTTGTGACCTGGCCGACGGTTGCACCGAAGTTGATCGAACCCCAGGGTGCGGTCGCCGAACCACCGGAGAAGAAGTTGCTGTAACCCGCCGCGAAGTCGGACGTCGAGAACGACACCTTCGTCTCCGAGCCATTGGACAGCACCGGACCGGCGTAACGCGACCAGCTGCGCTCTGCCGCGCCAACGGACGAACGATTGTAGTACTGCAAGCCGAGGGCGATCGAACCACGGTCGCCGTCGAACTGGCCACCAACGAGAGCGTCAGCGACCCAGTAGGGAGCGGCGCCGTCTTCGGCCTGGCCATAACCACCACCGACTTCAAACCCTTCGAAGTCGTCATTCAGGATGAAGTTGATCGCACCGGCAACGGCGTCAGCGCCGTACACCGCCGACGCGCCGCCCGAGATCACTTCGATGCGCTCGATGAGTGAGGCCGGAATCGTGTTGAGGTCGACGAGACCGCTCGAGGACGAGGGGTTCGCGCGGCGGCCGTTGATGAGGATCAGCGTGCGGCCAGCGCCCAGACCACGAAGGTCGGCGGTCGCGAAGCCGTTCAGCGACGGGTTGTTCGAGGTGATGGTGACACCCGGGATGACCTGCGGCAGCGTGTTCAGCAGCTCTTCCGTGTTCACGGTGCCCGTCAGGGCGATGTCCTTGGCGCCGACGGTTGCGATCGGGCTGATCGACTTGAAGTCGCGCTGCTTGATGCGCGAGCCAGTGACCGTGACCTTCTCAACCTTTTCGCCGTCCTGCGCGATGGCAGGGACGGTCGTCACAGCCATGGCAGCCGCCGCAGCTGTACCCGCCAGGAGTGCGGACTTAAATGTCTTCTTCACAACATGATGCAACACGATGGAACCCCCTTTTACGTTGCCCACTTGCCAACCCCTTCAGTCCGACTCTCGCACTTGTCTGGGCCTGCAAATACTATCTGCCAGAGAAATCACGGAACATTCCGCACCTCTCTTGCATCCACTGACCAGCCTACAGATTGAAAGAAGCACGTAGCAATAAGTTAGCGTGGCCCAGCGTCTCATTTAAGTTGCTGTGTGTCTCAAAAACATCATCGGAAAACACTGGTACTGGGCGTCGGAAAAAACTAGATAAAAATCCGCGGAAAACCAATAAAAAGTTGCGACCTACCCAAGCGTCAGGTGTATGAGAGCCTTACTTGTCGCGTGAGGGTAGCATTTATGGTCACGCAGTAACCGTTCGTCGTTCTTTAGGTGAATGGCCCCAGCCTTGGGTTGTACTCCCTGTGGATGAGTCGGCTGTGCCAGGGCGGGCGCCAGGGCTTTTTCCGAGGCCTAACAACTGGCGTCGGGGGACCTGGGCAGGCATCATTGAGGTCTCTTCGGGATTCGATAGGTCAGAAAGCAGATGGCGACCTGGCGTGAGTGGCTCCGGCGTCTGGTTCCGGGCTCTGCGGCGTCGGAAACGCCGGTGCTGCGTGCGTGCGTTCCGCCTGATCACCTGGTTGTTGCGATCGGGGACATACATGGTCGGCGCGACCTGTTCGAACAGCTCTGGCGCCAGATCGAGACGCGCGCCCAAGGATCGGACAGTCGTCATAGAACGCTGGTTTTTCTTGGTGATTATGTCGATCGTGGACCTGAGAGCGCGCAGCTTGTCGATCGATTGCTGCAAGGGTTCGATGGCTTTGACTGCGTGTTCCTCAAAGGCAATCACGAGGAAGCCCTGCTTCAGTTTCTCTCGAACGCGTCCATCGGCACGACCTGGGAAAACTTCGGTGGTGTGGCGACGCTGAACAGCTATGGGATTGCGCACGGTTCCGGTGCGAACTGGCCCGATACGCGTGCGGCCTTCGCCATGGCACTGCCGGAGGCGCATCTGACGTTTTACAAGAATCTCCGGTTGCATCACGCTGTCGGGGACTATCTCTTCGTGCATGCGGGACTGCGTCCCTATGTGCGGCTCGAGGATCAGGTGGAACACGACCTCCTCTGGATCCGGGAGGAGTTCCTCGAGTCGGACGCAAATTTCGGGCAGATGGTGGTTCACGGCCATACGCCTACGCGGCAGCCGGTTCTGCGGCACAACCGGATCGGCATCGATACGGGCGCCTGCCACACCGGAAAACTCACGGCTTTGGTTCTCGAAGGGCGGGAGCGCCACCTCCTGTCGACCTGAGAAGCGTCGCCGGCGACCCTCCAAGATGTTGACATCCGCGCACTGCAACCTCCTATCGCTAGGGGCGTCTGCCCCTGGAGCGCTATCATGAGATGCGAATCATGTTCCCGGGAGGGAGAGCGCGTTGCATTTTCTCAGCCACCTCATTTTCCTGATCCTCTTGCCAGCGCCGATCCTTGCCGCAAGCGAAGAAGAGCGGCGTCTGACGCTGGGCCTCTGCGCTGCGCTCGAGGCAGCCGAGATAGGGGCGCTGGTCGCGGCCGCTGAGATTGATGGGCACATTGCTCCAGGTCGGATCGCGCATGTCTTCGGCACGGCCGACGTGCTGGCCGAGCGGGGCCGCTGCCGTTCGCGCGAGGCCTTGAATGAGGCCTTTGATGGCTTCAAGGCCGGGCGCGTCGATGCAGATGAGCTCGACAAGGCCTTTTCGCATGCGCGGCTCGTGGCGCGGCCGCCGCGGGAATATCTCTCCGGGCAGCCCGGTCGGTTCGAAGGAACATTTTTGCAGCTTGCAGGCCCGCGGACAAAGGCGGTGCCTCAGTAGGAAGCGCTGCAACAGCCGGAAAGGCATTGCAGCAACACGAGTGGTGGAAGGACCTGTTGAGCCGGACGCAGAGCCGGGGCAGGGACGGGAGCAGGGTGTTTGGACGGCGTGGGATCCATCGATGAGGCTTGGGCGGCCTGTGGGCTGAAGCGCCTACGTTCGGCGCGGCTGTCGCTGCATGCGGAGGCTTCCGTATGATCAAGCAGGACATGAACGCGTTCCGGATACCGGAAACCCAGCGTTCGCCGACACTTCGATCTCCTGACAGTGCTGCCCCTGCTGCTCCGGTCGCGCGTCGCCTCGAGCCGCCTGCCAGGCTGCCGGCAACAGCCGCTCACGATGCCTTGATGCAGCCCGCAGCTTCCTCTGCGTCGGTGCTCAGCGTGCTGCGGGCGAGATTGACGACGATTGCCGTTGTCATCCTGCTGGTCATGGCAATCGCAGTGTTCGCCATGCTCCAGTTCACGCCGGTCTACAGGTCGACGGCTGTTATCGGCTTTGGCCCGGACCCCGCGGGTCGGCCGATCGAAGAAAGGCTCCGGGACGACCAGGCGAGGCTGATGTCGTGGACGCTTGCGGAGAAGGTGATCCTCAAGCTCAACCTGATGCGTGACCCAGAGATCAACACCGCGCTGACACGCCGGACCTTCTACCGCATCTCGACCTGGTTTACGCCGGCGAGGCCCAAGACGCCCGTCGTGATCCCGCCCGGAACGGGCGCGCTGACGCTTCAGCCAGGCCTGCTTGCGCAATTTGCTCGTGGCCTCGAGGTGACAGCCATAGACGGCAAGTCGATCCGTATCACTTACGCCGCAGAGGATCCGCAGAAGGCTGCACGGATTGCAAATGCCCTGGCGGCACAGCTTCGGCTTGAGCAGCCGTCGCTGCCCGATGTTGCCGATCTGACATCTGGCGAGGTTGCTGCTGCAGGTGCAGGCCTTTCAACGCAGCTTGCCCAGCATGCTGCAGAATTGCGCAGTGCTGAAGACAAGCTTGAGCAGTATCGCGCACGGCGTGATGGCTTGAGCCCCGTTGTGCTGGCGCGCCCGCCTGCGCTCGAGGCTCAGCTCGTCAGTGCCCAGCGCCGGCTTGCAGCGCTTGAGATCCGCCAGCGCAAGGCGCGTGAGGCGATTGACCGAGGTGGGGACCTTGGATCCATCGCCACCGTGCTCGATACGCCTGAAGTTGCCGGGCTCGGTCTGCAGCAGGCCACGCTTGCGCGGCGCAGCGAGGAGCTTGCCTCGATGTTCGGGGCGGGACATGCCGAGACCATCGCGATCGAAGATGAGCGCCGCGTGATCGACGGGCGCATTGCGGCGCTGATCAAGAGCGCGCAGGAACGGATTGCGGGCGAGGTTGCGCTGGCCCGTCGCTCGCTGGACGAGATCAAGGGCCAGTTTGACGAAGCTCCTACCATGCCCACCCTGCCGCCCGTGTCAGCGCAGGACCTGGCGCGCCTCGAGGCTGCTGTCAGGGATGCGCGGGCGCGCTATGAGGCCCTGCTGGCGCGCACGCTGTCGCTTCCGGCGGCTGGCGAGACGTCGAATGCCACAATCCGCATCACGCAGGCGGCGCGCGCTGCAGACGAACCCGTGTTCCCGAACCGACCGATGACGCTGGGTGTTTCGCTCTTCGGGGCCACCATGCTTGCCTTTTGCGTTGCCCTGATGCGCGGCCCTGTCCGGACGGGCCTGCGCCGTGGCGGCGAGGTTGAGCGCGCGGCAGGCCTGTCCAACCTGGCATTGATTCCAGAGGCAGCACCCACCGCGCGGCTCGAGGATTGGATCCTCCAGGACCCTCACAGTGCCGTCAGCACGGCGCTGGGCGCGCTGTATGCCAGCCTGTCCCACAGCATGGACGAGGGCGGGGGGCGGATCCTGGCCATCACGTCTGCCGAGCCCGGTTGTGGAACGACGTCGATTGCGATGGCGCTTGGCCGCATCGCTGCCCGCGAAGGCCTGACGCGGCGCGTGCTGCTCATCGATGCGGATTTTCGTCGCGCTGATCTTGGTGGCAGGCTTCAACCGCCTGCCGGCCTCGGGGTTGCGCGTGCAGAGGATGGGCTGGTCGAGGTGCTCGCGGGCGAGGTGGATCTTGCCCACGCCATTCGGCGCGACCGATATACGTCCATGGACTTGCTGCCTATCGCAGGAACTTTTTCGAGCCCCGTCGAGTTGCTGGCCACGCGCTCGATGCAGCGTCTGGTCGAGGTTCTGCGCCAGCATTACGACCTGGTGATCGTGAACACGCCGTCGGTGCGCGTCTTTCCCGAGGCGCAGAGGATGGCGCAACTTGCCGACACGTCGCTTCTGGTCCTGAACTGGGATGAGACTTCGCGCTCCGCGCTGGTCGAGAGCGTGAGGATCCTGCGTCAGGCCGGTGCTCACATCGCTGGAACCGTGCTCAACCGGTGCGGCCAGCGCCAGGATCAGCGCGCGGCGCAATGACACCTGGGGTGCTGCGATGAACGCGCCGCTTCGGGACCCGACACAGGCAGATGGCCTGATCTTCGGCTTGCCCATGGCAATCCTGGCACTTGTCGTGCTG
>JBEIFU010000064.1:0-12071 GCA_040382295.1 Alphaproteobacteria bacterium | reverse complement strand
GACGCCGGTGTCCATGCCACCGGACAGGTTGCACACGCCGACATCTCGAAGCCTTTCGATCCCTTCCGCATGCAGGAAGCATTGAACGCTCATCTGCGCCCGCATCCCGTCGCGATCCTTTCAGCAGAACCCGCAGGCGATGCATTCCACGCCCGCTTCGACGCGACAGCCCGTCACTACATCTATCGCATCGTCAACCGCCGCAGCCCCCTCACATTCGACGCAGGCCTCGCATGGCAGGTGGCCGCCGACCTCGATGCAGACGCCATGCATGAAGCAGCGCAGCACCTGATTGGCCACCACGATTTCACCACCTTCCGCGCCGCGGAATGTCAGGCCAAGTCGCCAATGAAGACCCTGGATGTCTTCCGCGTTTCAAGAAACGGTGACAGCATAGAAGTCCGGGCCTCAGCCCGCTCGTTCCTGCATCATCAGGTACGCTCGATGGTAGGTTCGCTGAAACTTGTCGGCACTGGAAAATGGCAACCCACCGACCTGCGCAAGGCACTCGAGGCGCGCGACCGCAAGGCCTGCGGCCCCGTCGCGCCGCCGGACGGCCTCTATCTCACACGGGTCGACTACGCCACCAGGTCCACAAGTTCCACCTGAGCCGGATCGATATCCGCACCGAAGAACAGCGAACCCACCCGCGCAAATCGCTCGGGCGCATCGGTACTGAGAAACCGGTGTGGCGCACCAAGCCCGCTGCCGCCGGAAGCCCTGATGATCGAAGCAATCTCACGCGCCACGGTCTCCGCACTGTCGACAAGCGCGACAGCAGGACCCACAGCCTTGCGGATCGGGTCGACGAGAACCGGGAAGTGCGTACAGCCCAGCACCAGCGTATCCGGCGATGTGTCACCATCGAAGATGTCGCCAAGATACTTGCGAGCGGCAAGTTCCGGCACAGCCCCGTGGGTCCACCCTTCTTCGGCCAGCGCCACGAACAGGGGACATGCCCGCTGCACGACGCGCGCCTGCGCGTCCAGAGCATGGATCGCCCGCACATAGGCGCCGCCCCGCACCGTGCCTTCGGTCGCGATGACAGCGATGCGCCCCAGCCGGCTCGCCTCAACAGCCGCGCGCGCACCCGGCTCGACGACGCCGACAACCGGCAGCGGTGCATAAGCTGCAGCCAGAACGGGAAGCGCAACCGCAGATGCGGTATTGCAGGCAACTACGATCATCTTGGGACTGAACCGCATGAGCGCCCGCGTCGCCTGTACCGCATACTTTGTCACGGTCTCGGCGCTCTTGGTTCCATAGGGTAGTCGAGCCGTGTCTCCGAGATAAACAAAGCTCTCTTGTGGTACCGCGCGCGCGATCGCAGCGGCGACTGTCAAGCCGCCCACGCCAGAGTCAAAGATTGCAATAGGTCCCGACATGGCCATCACGCACCGAGCCAGAGGGAAGAGAACTGCGAAACACCGAGCGCAAACATGATGGCGAACAGGATTTCCAGAAGCGCGATGCCCAAGGCCAGCACCCAGCCCACCTCCAGCGCCGATCGCGCGATCTGCATCCGGTAATAAAGCGAAAATACTAGCGCCACCAGCAACAGATCCAGCGCGACGGAGCCCGACACAAGCCCCGAGGCATAGAGCAGGATCGCTGGCAGGCTGAACAATTCGATCACGACCCGCCCCCAATTATGCGCGACCACGTAGCGTACGAAGCTGTCTGTAAGCCCGAGCAGACGCAGCAGAAAGAAGGCAACCACGGGAAACAGCACCCACTCAAGACCCAGCGCCAGCGTGGAGAACGCCATCTCGCCAACACCGTAGCCATCCCCACCCCGCATCCCGTCGCGCAGGCCGGGACGTTCCTGGGCAAGGCGCAGTGCAAACAGGTCGGACATGACGTTGAGCGGCAGGATGAGCAAGACGGCGCCGAACGAGCGGAAGAACCCATCCGTCGAAACGTCCAGTTCATCCCACGCTTTTGGATCCCGCAGGAACAGCCGGACAGCGGCCATGATCGACGCAACAGCATGCGATAGGATCATGCCAACCGGCCCTGAACCTGGAAGTACTGGCGCAGGATGCGCTCGTAGATCCGCGTCAGCTGTTCAATATCGTCGACACTGACCCGTTCATCCGTCTTGTGCATCGTGGTCCCCGCAAGCCCGATCTCTGCCACCGGGCAGTGCGCATGGATAAAGCGCGCATCCGAGGTTCCTCCCGTTGTCGAGAAGGTCGGAGGAGACCCGGTCACGGCTTCGATTGCCTCCCCCAGCATTGCCGTGAACCCGCTTAGCGGCGTCAGGAAGGGCTGCGCCCCCCGAACGAAGCGCACCTCATGCGTCAGCCCGAGGGGTTCGAGCGCCTGCGCAGCTTCTTGACGGATCCACGCCTCGAGGCCCTCGGATGTCTGAAGGGTGTTGAAGCGGATATTGAACGTCGCCCGCACCTCGGCCGGGATGACATTGGTGGCCGGATTGCCCGTATCCACCGTCGTGACTTCGAGATTGGAGGGCTGGAAGAACGCGTTGCCCTCATCGAGACGCCGCCCTGTCAGGCGGTTCAGTACAGCGGCCATGCCAGGTATGGGATTGCGCGCACGGTCGGGATAACCAACATGCCCCTGAACACCCTTCACGGTCAGATAGCCCGTCAGGCTTCCCCGTCGACCGTTCTTTACCGTGTCACCCGCCCACTCGAGCGACGTCGGCTCGCCGACGATGCAGTGATCGATCCGTTCGCCACGCGCCTCAAGCCAGGCAAGCACACGCACCGTACCATCGACGGCAGGTCCCTCTTCGTCTCCCGTGATGAGCAGGCTGATGGACCCCCCGGGTTCTCCCTGGCGGTCAAGCCGCGCCACGGCAGCGACGAAGGCCGCAATCGCGCTCTTCATGTCGGCGGCCCCACGCCCGAACAACATGCCATTTTCAATCCGGGCCTCGAACGGCCCATGCAGCCACTGCGCTTCGTCGCCTGGGGGAACAACATCGGTATGCCCGGCGAAGCAGAAATTCGGACCCGAGTTCCCACGCCGCGCATACAGGTTCTGGATCGAGGGCCCACCGCTGTCGAACACAAGCCGTGTACAGCCAAATCCCAGCGCCACGAGTGCTCGCTCCAGCACCCCCAGCGCCCCGCCATCATGCGGCGTCACGCTGCGGCAGCGAATGAGATCCAGCGCCAGGGGAAGCGGATCTGCCAGCCGTTCAAGCTCTTGTGTTTCCATGGCAGCGATTTAGAACCTCAGGGGACACAAGGTCAATCGAAGCAGAGCAGCATCAACGGCGAGGAACGGGCTCATGGCAGGGCGTCTTGAGGGTAAAGTCGCATTGATCACGGGTGCGGCCTCCGGCATCGGCCGGGCCACAGCCGACCTCTTCGTAAGGGAAGGCGCGCATGTAGTGGCGGCCGACATCCAGGACGACAAGGGCGCCCGCATGGTCGAGGAACATGGCAAGGCGCTGCGCTATGTCCGCTGCGACGTCATGCACGAGGCCGATATACGCAATGCCGTGGACGAGACGATCCGCACCTTCGGCCGGATCGATACGCTCTTCAACAATGCGGGAGCACCGGGGCCAAACGAGACCGCCGACGCCGTAACCCGTCAATCATTCGACGAGGTCATGCACATGCACGTTCTCGCGGCAATGCTGGGCATGAAGCATGCCGTGACCCACATGCGCGCGATGGGCGGAGGGTCCATCATATCGACCGCCTCGATCGCCGGCATGCAGAACGGCTTCGGCCCGATCCTCTATTCGGTTGCAAAGGCGGCGATCGTGCACATGACCCGGCTGGCCGCTGCCCAACTCGGCCCCTCATACATCCGCGTGAACTGTATCTGCCCCGGCCTGATCGCAACCCCGATCTTCGCAAAGGGCCTCGGCGTCGCCACCCAGGTCGCGGACCAGACCGTCACATCAGCCTTGCGCGCCTTCAGCAACTCCCAGCCCATCCCGCGCACGGGCCTGCCCGCCGACATCGCCGAAGCCGCCCTCTTCCTGGCCTCGGACGGATCGAAGTTCGTCAACGGCCACGCCCTCGTTGTTGACGGCGGCATCACCGTCGGCCCCACTCGGGAAACCGAAGCTGGCGGCGTCTACGCCCCCATCATCCAGGCCTTCATGGAAGACTTCCAGCTCACCCCACCCACCTGAGTTGATCCCAGTTAATTTCGGTGACAGTGCACTCAATTCCATGCCCGAGACAGGCAAGTAAAGCCGCGACGCAGAGGAATTGAGTGCACTGTCACCGAAACTAACTCAGAACCTCCACGAGAAGGGACAACGCCTCGGCGGCGAACGCATGCATGTTCGCCCGACGGTCCGCAATTCCGGTGCGCAAGGTACGACTAGCAAAAACACGCCCCGCAACCGCAACGCATGTATGCCCCGCAGGGTCCCCATAGGGATTGCCTGACGGACCAGCGGCACCAGTCTCAGACAAGCCCCAATCGCTGCGCACGCGCGCCCGAACTGTCTCGGCAACAAAGCGCGCATAGGGCTCACTGCTCGAGCGAAGCCCGCGAGCGCGGATGTCTTCCTTGTCGGCGCCAAGAAGCCCGAACATGGCACGCGGCGTGTAGATCACACCGCCACCAAGATAGAATGACGACGCACCCGGCACGGCCAGCAAAGCAGCACTGATCAGCCCCCCCGAGGAAGACTCCGAGACGGCAATCCGCTCCCCGCGGGCCGCGAGCAACCCACCAGCCGTCTCGCCAAGCGCCCAGATATCTCGCATCAGTCGCGCAGCAACTCGTTGATCGACGTCTTCGAGCGCGTACGCTCGTCGACCGTCTTCACGATCACCGCACAGTAGAGAGCGGGCTTGCCCGGCGCCCCACCCATGCTCCCGGCAACAACAACCGAATAGGGTGGCACGCGCCCGTAATGGACCTGGCCACTTTCGCGGTCCACGATCTTCGTCGACTGCCCAAGGAACACGCCCATGCCGATAACGGCACCCTCGCCCACGATCACGCCTTCAGCCACCTCGGACCGCGCGCCAATGAAGCAATTGTCTTCGATGATGACTGGATTGGCCTGCAGAGGCTCGAGCACGCCGCCAATGCCTGTCCCACCCGAAATATGGCAATTGCGGCCGACCTGCGCGCACGACCCGACCGTCGCCCACGTATCCACCATCGTCCCCTCACCCACATGTGCCCCGACATTGACGAAGCTCGGCATCAGCACGGCACCCTTGCCGACAAAGGCCGAGTAGCGCACGATCGCACCCGGCACGGCACGGAAGCCTGCACGCGAAAAATCAGCATCGGTCCAGGCTGCAAACTTGGAGGGGACCTTGTCCCACCAGTACCCGTTTCCAGGGCTGCCTGCGATGCGCTCCATCGGATTGAGGCGAAACGACAGCAGGACGGCTTTCTTGATCCACTGATGCGTGTGCCAGGCACCACCAGACTTCTCGGCCACACGGAATTCACCGCAATCAAGCGCTTTCAGCGTCTCGCTGATCGCATACCGCACATCGCCCTGTGTCACAGGGGACACGGCATCCCGATCCTCCCACGCTGCATTGACGACGGCCTCGAGTGATGTCCAGCTCATGAATTGCTCCGTATACGGATATCGGAGAGAAACCCCGCAAGGTCCTCCGTATGGTAGTGGATGTGTTCGGCGTCCGGCCCTGGCTCGCCCCAATGACGCACCGCCGGATCGGCATGCCCGTCACGGGGCCGCACAAGCACAGTCGTCATGCCAAGCGCATGGGCCGGTGCCAGATTGCGGGCAAGATCCTCGAACATGGCCGCAGACCCCGGATCAAGCCCGTGACGCTCGATGAACCGGGAAAAAGACGCCGCGCTGGGCTTGGGATGATACTCCGCATGCACGATGTCGAAGATCTCGTCGAAGAGCTGCGCAATGCCAAGCCGTGTCAGCACACGTTCAGCATGGGCAACCGTCCCGTTGGTGAAGACAAGCTTGCGCCCCGGAAGACGAGCGAGTGCGGCCCCCAGCATCGGGTCTTCGGGGATAACCGTGACATCAAGGTCGTGCACATGGTCGAGGAAGGCCTTGGGGGGCACGTTGTGCAGTGTCATCAGGCCCGACAGGGTCGTTCCATGCTCCCGGAAATAATGCTTCTGCAGACGATAGGCCTCCGCAGCATCGACACCCAGGAGATCGCGGATGAAACCATTCATGCGCGCATCCATCTGCGTGAACAACTGGCAGGATGGGGGATAGAGCGTATTGTCGAGGTCGAACACCCACTCGCATACATGCTCAAGGTCAGGGCGCTCGTCAGGCGATGCCGCCCTCATGCGAATGCCAACATCTCAGTTTTCGGGCGTCGGCGCATCTGGTCCTCCGAACTCGATCACATGGCCAGGGCGCCCCTCGGTATCCGCCTGGCTGAAGCCGGTCAGCACGAAGCCATTGGTCTCGCAATTCGCGCTATCCTCGAAATCGAACTCTCCGTCTTTGGTACAGAACAAATGTGCACCTCGCCAGTATGCACCGACCGGCGCATCGGGTTGTGGCTTGTCGACAGTCGCAAACCCATAGACGTTCTGTTCGTTCAACGGATCCTTGACGACCTTTTCACATTCGCCAGGCAGGAGCACGTACCAGCCACTGCTTTCCTTCTTTCCATTGATCTCGCGCCCATAGGCCGTGAAGAGGACCTCGGATGAACGATTGCAGAGGGTAAGCCCGGACGATTGCTGGATACGGTTGGCTTCTGCAACCAGCCGCGCCTGCAGGACCGATTGGTCGCCGGACGAAACGCCAAGAACGTTGCGCGCCCGAGTGAAGGCCTCATTCAGCTTCGGGCCACCCACCCCGTCAATCGCACCTTCGAACAGACCGACATCGGAAAGCAGGCGCTGCAGCCCCGCAACACGCGCCTGCTCCAGCGTCTTGATCTGGTCACTCTCGGCAAGCGTTGTCCGCCATCCCGGCTTGCCACCGGTATTGACGAGGGCAAAGTCGAGGTGGCTGTAGCCGGGCCCGCAGGGAAGATTGTCACTGGTCGTTGCCTGGAACGTACCCTTGCCTGCACAGAGCTTGTGCTTCCCAGCCCATGCCCGAATGGATCCCATGTGGACGAAGGATGTCTTGGCATGGGAGAAATATTCACTGCTTGTCAGCGGACCCTTGATGAACACCCGGCAATCACCGGGGTTGAGCGGCCACCAGCCACGCGTGGTGGTGATGGCGCCATTCTTGATCCCCACCGCAACCGACAACACGTAAGACGTCCTGTTGCAGAACTCGTAATCATTGGAAGGCGCAGCGGGGCTAGCGCTGCCGTCCCGGGCCGGAGCCTTGCCGGGCACCTGGATCAGCTTGGGCTTGGTACCGGCCGTTGCTGCGTCGGGCTTCGATGCAGTTGAATTTCCCGGCTCCGCCTTCATCCAGAGCGGACCCGCCCCTTTGGCGGCCTGCGGCTGCGTGCCTGTACCTTGCGCGTGCGCTCCATCGGCAGGCAGCACGCCGGCAAGGGCAAGCAATCCGACACGGAGCAGGCGGTGAAGTGGCAGCAAGGGAGGGCTCAGGACCAGCGATCGTTCTATCCGGGCAGGATCATGGTCCCGGCGCCATGTTCTGTAAACAGTTCAATGAGCAGAACGTGCTGGATTCGCCCATCGAGGATCACGGCCCCCTGCACCCCGCGATCAATGGCATCGATGCAGGTCTCGACCTTGGGGATCATGCCCCCCGAGATCGTCCCATCCGCAATCAGGGCACGCGCCTCGGTTGCAGTAAGCCGATCGATCAAGTTGCCGTTGCGATCCAGGACGCCGGGAACATCGGTAAGCAGCAGCAGGCGATCCGCATTGAGCGCCCCTGCCACCGCCCCGGCGACCGTATCGGCATTGATGTTATAGGTCTCGCCATGCGGCCCGACACCGATGGGGGCAATCACCGCCACCATATCCGCCTGCACGATGGTCTTGAGGACCTCGGTATTGACCTTCTCCGGCTCGCCAACGAAACCAAGGTCAACCGTCTCCGTCTTGCCGCTGGCAGGATTGGTTCGGTTCTTCAGGAGCTTGCGCGCGACGATCAGCTGCCCATCCTTGCCAGAAACGCCGACAGCCTTGCCACCCGCCATGTTGATGGCTGACACGATCTGCTTGTTGACCGTCCCGGTGAGCACCATCTCGACCACGTCGATTGCCGCCTGGTCCGTCACGCGCAACCCGTCGACAAAGGACGACTTGATCTCGAGCCGCTTCAGCATCGCACCGATTTGCGGACCACCTCCATGCACGACCACCGGATTGATGCCCGTCTGGCGCATGAGCACGATATCCTGCGCAAAATGCGCAGCAACGCCCTCCTCGCCCATGGCGTTGCCACCATACTTCACAACGATCGTCTTCTGGTCGTACTCGAGGATGAAGGGCAGCGCCTCGGTCAGCACACGCGCTGTCGCACGCCACTTCGCCTGCTGGCGCAGGTTCTGGACCCGTTCATCACGTCCGGTGACGAACTCCTTGTCGTCTGCAGTGCTCATGGATGTGTACCGCCCTGCTCCGGCTTATAGCGCTTGTCGGCCGGCTTCGCCAAGCGCGCCAGATGTGCGCGCAGCTCCGGCAGGCCTTCCCCTGTCTCAGCCGAGGTCGCGAAGAATTCAGGATGAATCGCCGTGAACTGATGCCTGAGCTTCTCGGCATCGTTAATGGCACGCTGCCGGCCGGCGGCATTGAGCTTGTCCATCTTTGTAAGGACAAGGACATAGGACACCGCCGCGCGGTCCAGCATCTTCATCATCTCCAGATCGCTCGCATGGGGCTCGTGCCGCCCGTCCACCAGAAGACAAACCCGTTTCAACTGAGGCCGCTGGCGCAGATAGGCGTCGATGAGGCGGTGCCAGTTCGCCGCCATGGCCTTGGACACCTTGGCAAAGCCATAACCGGGAAGATCCGCGATCCGCAGTTGCCCGCCCAGGTCGAACAGGATGATCTCGCGCGTACGCCCGGGCGTGTTGGACACACGCGCGAGCGCCTTGCGATTCACGACCGCATTCACAAGACTGGACTTGCCGACATTCGATCGCCCGGCAAAAGCGATTTCAGGGACAGGGTCGGGCGTTAGCTGCTCCACGGCTGACACCGCACGCAGAAAGGTGCAGTTCAGGGTGAACAGCTGGTGGCCGCGCTTCAGCCAGGCGCGACCGGCATCTCCGCCTGGCTGATCACCGACCATCATGCCGCGCCGGACGATGGCGGTCGCCCAAGTGCCCGGCCCAACCAGCCCGGCATCTTGAACTGAATATCAAGCGGCACGTCCAGCCTGCGCATGATGATGTATTGCTGGCCGATCGACAGCACGTTGTTGACCGTCCAGTAGATCACCAGCCCGGCAGGGAACGTCGCCATGAGATAGGTGAATACGGGAGGCATGAACATCATGACCTGCCGCTGCGCCGGGTCAGGCGACGGCGGGCTCATCTTCATCTGGAACCACATGGTCAGCCCCATCAGGAGTGGCCAGATTCCGACGAGTAGCCAGTCAGGCACGCTGTAAGGCAAAAGGCCAAAAAGGTTGAAGATCGACGTCGGATCCGCCGCCGCAAGGTCCTGGATCCAGCCAAAGAACGGCGCTTGCCGCATCTCGATCGTGACGAACAGGACCTTGTAGAGAGAAAAGAAGATCGGGATCTGCAACAGAAGCGGAATGCAACCCATGAAGGGATTGACCTTCTCGCGCCGGTAAAGCGCGATCAGCTCCTGCTGCATCTTGGCCTTGTCGTCCTTATAGGTCTGCTGCAGCGCCTGCATCTCGGGCTGGATCTTCTTCAACTTCGTCATCGAGACATAGGAGGCGTCGGCGAGCGGATAGAAGATCAGCTTGACGATGATCGTCAGGATGATGATCGCGATGCCGAAATTGCCAACCTGATGGTTGATGAGGTCCAGGGCCTTGAAGATCCAGTAGGTGAAGAAGGAGAACCAACCCCAGTCAATCGTCATCTCGTAGCGGAAGATACCAAGCTTCTGCTGATAGTCCTCCACAAGTGACACGATCTTGGCGCCGGCAAAGACATGATGCGTCACGTTGGTCGTACCACCGGCAGCGATGTTGCGCGGACCCAGCAGATAGTCCGCACGAAACACCTCGCCCTGCCGCTCGCGCGCGATCGAGAAGCGCCCTGTGAAAGTCTCCCCCTGCGGTGGGACGACCGTCACCATCCAGTACTTGTCGGTGATGCCAAGCCAGCCGCCCTTGCCCTCGAACTTTGCCTCAGGCTCCTTCGCATCCCTCAGATCGGCATAGGTGTACTTCTCGAGCAGCCCCGCCAGAACGCCGAACAGTCCCTCATGCAAGGTCCACTGCGGCGTATGTTTCGGCTCGCCCTCACGCGTGGCGATCGCATAGGGGAACAAGGTGACTGGAAGACCCGTGTTGTTCTGCACGCCATCGGTCACCGTGAACATGTAATTGTCATCGATGGCAACGCGCCGGATAAAGACAAGACCCTGCCCATTGTCCCACGTCAGCGTCACGGGCTTGCCCGGCGCAAGCGCCTGCCCGCTGGCTGTCCAGACGCTTTCAGCATCAGGAACACGCGTCTGGGACCCTGGAGCCGCGACCCATCCTGTCTCTGCAAAAGTGGCGCTGGCCGTCCCGCGCGGCGTAAGGAAGACGACCTCGTCGCTGGCCGGATCCAGCGTCTCGCGATACTTCTTGAGCCTCAAATTGTCGATCTGCGCGCCTGTCAGCCGGATGGAGCCATCGACCTTGTCATTGTCGAAGGCAACGCGGGGCCCACCCGACGCCAGCACCGCCTCGCGCGACTGAACCTTCACAGCCCCCGTCGCACCGGGCGGGCCCGGAACAGCGGCCCCGGGCGCAACCGCGCCGGGTGCGCCGGTCCCCTCGGCCGCCTTCAGGGCCGCCGCTGCCTGCTCGGCCGCCAGCCTCTGTCGCTCCGCCATGGGCGCGATGAACAGGAAATGCCACAGCAGAAGCACACCGGCGCTCAGCGCAAGCGCGATCAGGTAGTTTCGGGAATCAGGTCTGTTGCCATTCATTCGTGTCTACCGGTCGGGGAATGTGTGTGAGGGGAACGGCACGTCTCGGGCACGGGATCATAGCCATGCGCGCCACCCAGCCAGGTGACAGGATGGCATCGCGACAGCCGTCGCAGGGCCAGCCACAGCCCGGGAATCGCACCATGTCGCTCGATCGCTTCCAGCGCATAGGCCGAACAGGAAGGCTCAAAGCGGCAATGCCGTCCAAGCCAGGGCGAGATCCCCAGCCGATAGGCAAGGATTGGCAGCTTGAGCAGCACCTTGGCGCATCTCGACAGGACCGCTGTCGCCTTCATTGCGTATCTGCCTTCCTGGGTCGGCCAGCATGCACGCGGACGAGGGCTCGCTTGAGGTCGTCAATCAGCAATGCAAACGGCCGTGAAACGGTTGCTTCGCGCCCGATTAGCACATAGTCGAAGCCGGGTTTCGCAAAAAGTGGGAGCACCAGCCGCGCGGCTTCCCGCAACCGGCGCTTTGTCCGGTTTCGCACAACGGCGTTCCCCAATTTTTTCGTGGCAGTGAACCCTGCGCGCAACCCGGGGCTACCCTCGGGGTTGGGCTGCATCTGCAGCACCAGCCCGTCAGTCACGTATCGCTGTCCCTTGGCCAGCCGCAGGAAATCCGCACGCTTGACAAGACGCGACACTTTGACCACCCCTTGGGCGGCTTCGAGGGGGGACAAGCAGGGATTTGCAGAATCAGGCAGAGAGGCGCTTGCGGCCATGGGCCCGGCGATTGGCCAGTACCTTGCGGCCATTGGCCGTTGCCGAACGCGAACGGAACCCGTGGCGGCGCTTTCTGACAAGCTTGGAGGGCTGATATGTGCGCTTCACGGCTGAAGTCCTTGATCTCTGCGAACCGACAGGAGGGGCGGCTTATATGGATTCAAGGCCCCAAAGTCAATTCACCACATCAGAGCCCCCCGGAGAACCAACCCGAGGGCCAACCGCGTAAACCAACCCATAAGCCGCCCGGGATCGTAAACGGCCAGGTCCCGACCCTGCCCGTTGAGGCCCATACCAGCAACATGAGCGTGACATGAAGATAGCCAGCGCCATAAGCCTTCACCGGGGAGGAGCAGCAGCGGCTCTCTTGCT
>JBEIFU010000063.1:0-12113 GCA_040382295.1 Alphaproteobacteria bacterium | reverse complement strand
TGCGCCAGGTGATCAGCAAGGGCTGGTTCATGCAATATGCAATGGGCGAGGGCTTCAATTACGAGCCCACGCAGGCTGAAACAATCATGGCGCTGGCGGCAGCCAAGGGCGTGAGCGGTGATGCCTATGCCTATGATTTGCTGATGGAGAATGATGGAACGGGTTTCATCTACCTGCCGCTCCTCAACTATGCTGATGGCAACCTCGATTTCGTGAAGGGACTTCTCGAACGCGACGATGCCGTGATCTCGCTCTCGGATGGCGGTGCGCATTGCGGCACCATCTGCGATGCGGCATCTCCGACCTTTCTGCTCCAGCATTGGGTGCGCGACCGCAAGCGCGGCACGATCCCTCTTGAACTCGCGATCAAGCGCCAGTGCCGGGACACGGCTGTCCTATACGGGCTTGAGGACCGCGGCCTGCTCAAGCCCGGCTACCTCGCTGACGTGAACGTGATCGACCTGCCCCGCCTGCGGCTGCTGAAGCCGTGGCTGGCTTTCGATCTGCCTGCCGCTGGAAAGCGTCTTCTTCAGAAAGCAGAAGGTTACGACGCCACGATCAAGCGCGGCCAGGTCACCTTCCGCCACGGCATCCTGCAGCAAGCACGGCCCGGCCGTGTGATCCGCGGCCCGCAGCGCGCCCCTCTGGCAATGGCAGCAGAGTAAGCCGGAACGACCGGAACCTAGTTCCGCCGCGGGATGATCACCGGAAGGGTCTCGTAGCCCTTGACGAACGTGGAGTGCGTCCTCTTGGGCTCGCCAGTCACGACCACCTCGGGGAAACGCTTGAGGATTTCTTCCCAGATGATGGTGAGTTGCAATTCGGCGACGCGGTTGCCGACGCAGCGATGAATCCCGAAGCCGAAAGAGACGTGGTGACGGGCGCGCTCTCGGTCGATGATGTAATCGTTCGGATTGGCAATCACGTCGTCGTCGCGGTTGCCCGAGACGTACCACATGATCACCTTGTCGCCTTCACGGATCTTCTTGCCCTCGAACTCGTAATCGCGCACCGCCGTGCGGCGCATGTGGGCGAGCGGCGTTTGCCATCGTATTGTCTCTGATACCATGTTCGGGATCAGCGCCGGGTTTGCGCGCAGTTTCGCATACTGGTCGGGGTTCTGGTTCAACGCCAGGATCGAGCCCGAAATCGTGTTGCGCGTGGTGTCGTTGCCGCCAACTGTCAGCAGGACCACGTTCCCGAAGTACTCGCGCGGCGCCATGTTCCGCGTCTCGGGATGGTGAGCCAGCATCGAGATCATGTCACCCTGCGGGGCTGCGTTGACCTTCTCGTTCCACAGGCCGACGAAATAGGCGTTGTACTCATCGAAGATCCTCATCTTGTCTTCGAAGGTCTCGACGATGGCCCCCGGCATCGGGATGGCAGTCACCACATCTGACCAATAGGTGATTCGTCGACGATCCTTCTGGGGTGCACCGAACAGCGTGGCCAGTGTCATGGCCGTCAGCTCCTTCGATACGAGATCCACCCAGTCGAACTCCTTCCCGATCGGCAGTGCGTCGAGGATTGCGGCCGCTCGCTCGCGGATCTGAGGAGCCATCGCGGCCAGTTGCTGGGGCGCGACCGCCGGGCTCACGGCCTTGCGCTGCACGTCATGGCGTGGCGGGTCCATGGCGATGAACATCGGCAGAGGTTCGAAGTTCGTAGTGCCACCTGTGATGGTGATGCCGCCACGCAGGTAGTCGGACGAGAAAACCTGGTGATTGGTATCGATGGCTACGATGTCGTTGAATTTCGTGATCGACCAATAGGGCCCGTATTCACTCTCGGCCGTGAAGTGGACGGGGTCTTCCTTGCGCAGACGCTCGAACACAGGCCACATGGCATCATGTTCGAAAAGCGCGGGTTGGGCAGGGTTCAACTGGTCCAGCGGAAGGCTCCACGCTTCATCGCGTGCTCGCGCCTGCGCTGGCGTTTCGACGTGCCGTGCGTGCATGGTTCAGCCTCCTGCTTCGTAACCGGTGCGACGAAGCATACACGGCGCACCCACGGGTCGCCACATGTGCGACCGGCATCAAGAGCAAATTGCGACTAGAACAAGGCCGCGATCTGGTCGTTCGCAGGTCCGCCGTAGTCCTCGATGAACACCAGGACCTTGTAGCCCGGGGTCATGACGATCTTTCCGTTCTCGTCGCGGAGCAAGGCACCCTTGGTGCTCATGGTCCCGGTGTCGGGATCGATCTGGAATTTCGGCACGCGGCCCTTGTAATTCTGCGTAATCATCTGGAAGAGCGTGCGGGCGTTGCCAGTGGCCATGCGGATGCAGCCATGCGACGCCCGGTTGCCCAGTTCCATCTCACCCTTGGCATCGGAGCCATGCAACGCCAGCCCTGACACACGACCCTGGATCTGCCAGTCAAAGAAGATCGCGTAGGGCATCGGTGACTTCCACTGGCGCGAGGTGTAGTCCTCGAATGAACGCCAGCGGTCAAGTTTGAACATGCCCTCCGGCGTATTGGTACCCAGCAAGCGCCCCGACGGCGACATCACCATCTCTTCCTTGCCGGTCGAAACCTTCCATGAGTGCCGCAGCTCGTAGATGCTGCCCTCCGTCCGCGCGAGCACGAACATGGTCTGGGCCCAGTTCCCCTTATCGGGGGTAGCCTTGCTGACGTAGAGGAAAAGATCAAAGTGCTTCATGACCTCCTGGGGCACGCGCATTCGAAGCCGTGCCTCGACAGGCGAAAGATCCATCGGCTCCTGGTCGAAGCCTTGCCTCAGACGCAGATCAGACACCTCAGGCGTCTTGGTCCGCGGGATCTGCGCCTGCGCCATGGCGGGAGCCCCGAAATCCTTCGGCTCGATCACGACATACGGAAGCTCGCCCGCCTGGTCTTGGTCCCGATCATCTGGCCCGGGAGCTTTCTCCGGTATCTGCGCGGGCTTTGCAGGCGGAGCTTTCGCCATCTCAACGGGCGCAGCAGGATTACGGGTAGAGGTCTCAAGCAAGGTACGCAGAGCGGTATTGCCCTGCGTGACCATGTCATCGATCGTTGGGCGCAAGCGCACGGCCTCGGCGACCAGACGCTCGCCATGTTCTCCCCTGAGCAGGAAGATGGCGCCGTAAGCCACGCTCGACACGACAAACGCTACGCTGAGTGACCTAAGCCACCAACCCATACCCAACCCCCGTTATCACCCGGAGTGTACTTATAGTTTGCAACGTCTCAATATCCCGTTGAGGTCAACCAGCGCGGCGCGCGCAGGTTGAAGCCTTTTTGCAACGGAATGAAAATGGCTGATTTCCGATACTTCTTGCGCAGGTTGCGCCTAGTTCAAATAGGCAACCACCGGTCCCGATAGCTCTTCACGACCATCAAAGTTCTCGACAAAGAGGACGGCGCGGTAACCATCCTGCAGAAGCATGGCGCCGTTGGCATCGCGCTGTACGCGCCCCCAACGGTCCGTGGAACCCCTCTCGTTAACCGCAAGCACCGGCACGCGACCTCGCGTTGCAGTCTGGACCTTGAAGAACAACTCCTTCGCGTTCTTGGGTGCCAGGCGCACGCAGCCCGCCGAGTCCCGGCGACCGAGGCGATCGATCTTCGACTTCCCGATGGCCGCATGGATGGCAAGGCCAGTCTGCCGCCCGTTATTCATCATGTCGTAGAACATCGCGTAGTGCATGGGAGCGTTGTCCCAGCTTCTCGACCAGTAGCGCTTGTGAAAGCGATCCGGGTCCATCTGGAAAATTCCCTCCGGCGTTGTCGTGCGCACGCGGCGGTTGTTGTTGATCTCGAACTTCTCGCGACCCGTAGAGACCCTCCATTCCGCGTACGGGACGATCTGGCCATCGGCATCGCGCTGGAAGACGAACATGTGCTGGGCGAGAGGGCCCCGCTTGGCTTTGCTGACATACATGAAAAGATCGAAGTACGGCTCGATCTCATCAGGCACGGTCCCGAAGAGGCGCTTCTGGGCGATTGCTGCTTTGCCTGCGACCTCATCGGAAAGCAGCTTCGCCAGCTGCGCCTGCGCCGTGACGTCGACCGCCTCAACAGCAGCCGGTAACGCAGTGACGGAACGCGGATCCCAGCTCACGGGCACATCGCGCGGGGCAAGCAGGGCCGCCGCATGACTGGCAACGAACGATGACACTGCCGGCGCAACGACGGGTATCGCCTGCGTGTTGCTTCCCGAGGGTGCCGCTTGAGACGCATGGACCTCAGGCTCCGGCATAGGCTCGGACGGAACCGCAGCCGCCATCGCCTGCACGGGGATGATATTCGTCGGTGCACGGTAGGCCGTCCATCCCTCTCCAGCCGTCAGCGCCTCCCGTGGGGGCGCATCCGGCGCATAGATCGGAGCAGCCGTCGCGGCGGACTCCGCCTCAGATCTCGCGCGGTATGGATCCTGGCTTCCGACACTCCCAGCAGACAACAAAACAACTGCAATACCCAAAGCGAAAGTCGCTCGACGCGGCATGATTGCCCCCAGATCGACTTCCCCGCACCGGTTCTGATCCCCATCAGCCGGCCCCTTCAGTGATTGCGATGTTGGTCAAAACAGCCTGGGTTGCAACTACCCAAAGGAGTAGCAGGGACGCGTTACCCGCAGATACGATCAACCCATTGTGGTGCACGCTGTGCACACGAAAAAATTGCGATGGACGATCCACACCTCACATCTGGTGCATGGTCACAACCGCTACTTACTTGTCCCCAAAACTTGCGCAATGAGAGTTGAAAAAAACACCTCGCAGGAGAAATGGGGCCGAGAGTGCCATTCACGCCCTGATTGCGTATCGATGCGCTTGCCCCAGAGCAGGGAAAGGAGTCTCGACACGCTTGATGCAACCAGAATTCTGCGTGACAACTTGCCGCGCACTTGGCCGGCGGCGTAACACCAGCGGGCTTGCCTCAGACGACAGGCGCCCCGCCAAACCGGGTCTCCCAGGCCGTAATGTGCTCCGGCAAGATCTTCGCGAACATCACGTCCGGCACATCGAATTCATGTCCGGGTTGCAGCACGTCCAGCTCTGCCGAGATGGCGCCGCGTGGCCACGAAAGGCTCTTGGTCTCCAGACGCAGCGCCCCTGCGAGTGCGCCAGATGCAAAGGGAATGATCGGTGCTGATAGCACCGCGAACAGCCGAATGAGATTTATCGCAACCCGGACACTGACGGCGGCCGCATCGCGGTCGGTGCGGATAGCTGTCCAGGGGGCAGCGTCGGCAAGGTACTCGTTGCCAAGCACCCACATGGCCCTCAATTCAGCCGCGGCCTTGCGCAACTGGATATCCTCCATCATGGCGATGTAGCTGGCCAAGCGCCTCTCGAGTTCCTCGCAAAGCCTGGCTTCCCGCGGGCCCGGTACACCACCAGCGGGGATGGCATTGCCAAACTTGGAAAGCGTGAACTTCAGCGTACGGTTGACGAAGTTGCCAAGCACGTCGGCAAGGTCCTTGTTCACCGTGTCAGCGAAATGCTGCCACGTGAAAGATGTATCGGCGCTTTCCGGCGCATTGGCTGTGAGGTACCAGCGCCAGAAGTCCGCTGGCAGGATCTCGAGCGCCGTATCCATGAACACGCCGCGCTTCTGGCTGGTCGAGAACTTGCCACTGTAATAATTCAGCCAGTTGAAGCCCTTGATCTGATCTACCAGTTTCCACGGCTCGCCAGACCCGAGGATCGTCACGGGGAAACCAACGGTGTGGAAGGGCACGTTGTCCTTGCCCATGAACTGCACGTAGCGGACATTGTCGCGCGCTTCGGAACCAAACCACCAGGACTTCCAGTCACGCCCCGGGCTTGCGTTAGCCCATTCGTGCGTGGCCCCGATATACTCGATGGGCGCATCGAACCAGACATAGAAGACCTTGCCCTTCAGGCCCTCGACATCGGGTTCGTGACCATCAGGATTCGGGCCCCAATCTTCAGCATTCACTGGCACGCCCCATGTCAGATCTCTCGTGATGCCGCGGTCCTGGAGGCCTTCGTCGAGCCATTTCAGGGCAATCGAAGTCACCAACTGCGGCCACTCCTTTCGATCTGCGATCCACGCGCGCAGCTGGTCTGCAAAGATCGATTGCCTAAGGAACAGGTGCTTGGAGCCGCGGAACTCGATGTCGGTTGAACCGGACAGCGCTGAACGCGGCGACTTCAGATCGGCAGGGTCCAGCACGCGCGTGCAGCTCTCGCATTGGTCACCCGTGGCCCGCTCGTAGCCGCAATGGGGACACGTGCCGACCACATAACGATCGGGAAGGAAGCGACCATCGGCCTTGGAATAGACCTGCGTTGTAGTGCGTTCCTCGAGAAAACCTCGCTCCCACAGGAGCCTTGCGAAATGCTGGGTCAGAGCCCTGTTCTGAGCCGAGGAGGAGCGGCCGAAATGGTCAAACGAAAGACCAAAGCCATCGGACAGCTGCTTCTGGACTGCCCACCATTTCTCGCAATAGCGATCCACAGGCAGCCCCTCGGCCAGTGCGGCCAGCTCGGCAGGCGTTCCATGCTCGTCTGTAGCGCAGATGTAGAGCACCTCTCGACCGCGAGTGCGCTGGAATCGTGCGTAGACGTCGGCCGGCAGCATCGAGCCCGCAAGGTTTCCCAGATGCTTGATGCCATTGATGTAGGGAAGCGCGCTGGTAATCAGGACCCGGGGCTGGCTCATGTACTCTCTCCTTGCGGGGCCGGGTAGATGAATCCGGTCCAAACGGGAGGCGGACCATATAGGAGCGGCTTTCTGTGATCAAAGCGGCGCCATATCTTGGCGGGAAGGGGGCATTCTGCAATAAACCGCGGATATTGCTGCAGGATCCTGCGATGAGCACCCCGAAGAACGGACTGACCTACGCGCAAGCTGGCGTCGATATCGATGCGGGCGACGCCCTTGTCGAGGCCATCAAGCCGCTGGCGCGGGCCACTGCCCGGCCCGGCGCGGATGCCTCTCTTGGGGGTTTCGGTGGCTTGTTCGACCTGAAAGCCGCCGGTTTCAAGGACCCTCTGCTGGTGGCTGGCACGGATGGCGTCGGCACCAAACTCAAGGTCGCCATCGAGTCCGGTATTCATGACACCGTGGGCATCGATCTTGTTGCGATGTCAGTCAACGACATCGTTGTACAGGGCGCCGAGCCGCTGCTTTTCCTGGACTATTTCGCCACCGGCAAGCTCGACGTCACTGTGGGAACTGCAGTCGTCAAGGGCGTGGCCGAGGGGTGCCTCAAGGCCGGATGCGCGCTTGTCGGGGGCGAAACTGCCGAGATGCCGGGCATGTACGCGCGCGGCGACTATGACCTCGCAGGCTTTGCGATCGGGGCGGTCGAGCGTGATCGGGTCCTGCCGCGCCGCGACATGGCTGCAGGCGACGTGATACTGGGGCTGGCCTCTTCGGGTATCCATTCCAATGGCTACTCACTGGTTCGCCGCGTCGTATCGAACCTCGGGCTTGGCTATGACGCCGACGCGCCTTTTCAACCGGGAACCAGCCTTGGGCGCGCACTGCTCCAGCCGACACGGATCTATGTGAAGTCGGCACTGGCACTCATTCGCGAGGGTGACGTGAAGGGCTTTGCGCATATCACTGGCGGAGGCTTGACGGAGAATGCGCCACGCGTGGTGCCGGACGACATTGACCTTGAGATCGATCTTGGAAGCTGGCGCCTGCCTGCGGTCTTTCAGTGGCTTCAGCGCGTGGGGGGCATCGAGGAAAGGGAAATGCTGCGGACCTTCAATTGCGGCATCGGCATGATCGCCATCGTGCCCGCTGCACAGGCTGCGACAGCGCAGGGCATCCTGACCAGGGCGGGCGAGCAGGTGTTCACGCTGGGTCGCCTGATCCCCGGAAAGGGCGAACCCCGTGTTCACTACACAGGGCGTCTGGCGCACTGAGATCCGGCCATGGCCCGCAAGCGCGTTGGCATTCTGATTTCTGGCCGTGGCAGCAACATGCAGGCCCTGGTCGATGCAGCGCGATCGGACGTCTACCCCGGCAAGATCGCGCTGGTCATCTCCAGCAGGCCCGACGCAGAAGGTCTGATGCATGCACAACATGCAGGCATTCCAACCATCGTCGTCGACCAGGCAGAGGCGAAGCGCACGGGCCTGAGCCGCGCAGCCTATGATCACCTTCTGCATCAGGCGCTCGTCGACCATGAGATCGAATTCGTTTGCCTGGCTGGCTTCATGCGCATCCTGTCCGACACATTCGTGGCACGCTGGGCAGGTCGCATGATCAACATCCATCCATCGCTCCTGCCCGCTTTCCGTGGGCTTCACCCCCAGCGACAGGCCTTGGAGGCTGGCGTCACGGAATCCGGCTGCTCGGTGCATTTTGTCGTGCCGGAGCTCGACGCCGGGCCAGTCGTTGCCCAAGCGCGCGTGCCCGTCCTTCCCGGGGACACTGTCGAAGCATTGAGTGCGCGCATCCTGCAGGCCGAACATCGGCTCTACCCAGAAGCCCTACGCCAGGCGCTTGCGCAGATCCCGTAGCACCTCGCGCGCGGCGTTGTGGCCGGGCGCCCCTGTAACTCCACCACCCGGATGGGTTCCGGAACCGCACATGTAAAGACCTGCAACCGGCGCGCGGTAGCTGCCGTGACCCATCACGGGCCTGGCGGAGAAAAGCTGATCCAGGGACAATGCGCCGTGCATGATATCACCGCCAACGAGGCCGAAGATGTCCTCGAGGTCCTGCGGTGTCAGGGCCTGGTAGCCAAGCACCGAGCGCGCGAAGCCCGGCGCGAACTGGTCCACCGTCTCGATCATCAGGCGCGCAACTTCATCACGATGATCGCTCCATTGGCGGCCCGGGCCCAGGTCGGGCGCAACATGCTGGCAGAAGAGGCTTGCCACGTGCCTGCCCGCTGGCGCGAGGCTGTCGTCGAGCGTCGAGGGGATGAGCATTTCAACGATTGGCTCCCGCGACCAACCGTACGCGCGCGCATCGTGGAATGCCTTGTCCATATAGCGCAGACTGGGACCGATCACGATTCCGGCGGTCATGTGGGGACCATCTTCGGGCAGACACGAGAACCGCGGCAGTTCCGACAGGGCGACATTCATTCGAAAGGTCCCCGATCCACATTTGTAGCTCCGGATCCTTTCGTTGAAATCTTCCGGCAGCACCGCCGGATCGACCAAGCGCGTGAAGAGAAGCCTCGGGTTGAGGTTCGAGACAATCGTCGGTGCCTCGAAGACCTCCCCCGCTTCGGTGACGACGCCTGTGGCCTTGCCGGCCCTGACCAGAACCTCCCGCACACCCGCATTCAGTCTGATGTCAACGCCCTTCTCGGCAGCAGCCTTCGCCATGGCCTGAGTTATGGCTCCCATGCCACCCATCGCGTGGCCCCAGTCACCCCGTACGCCATTCACCTCGCCAAAAAGATGATGCAACAGCACATAGGCCGTGCCGGGCGTATAGGGCGATGCATAATTGCCGACGACCCCATCGAAGCCGAAGATCGCCTTGATTGGATCGCTCTCGAACCAGCTATCGAGGTACTCGCCGGCAGACCGCGTGAAGATCGCCAGAAGGTCCCGCCTGAGCTGCATGGGCATGTCTGCCAGGCGCTTGCCCAGGGCGGCCGACTTCAGTAGTTCCGGGATTGCGCTGAACCATCCGGTCTGCTCGACATTGGGCGGTGCGGCGAGAACCAGGTCACGAAGCACATCGGCCAGCGCTCCGGTCCGCTCATAATAGCGATCGAGGGTGGCTGCATCACGAGACGAAAACTTCGCAACCTCGTCCTTGGTTCGGCCAGCACCCAGCCGCAGATAGCTGTCTTGATCAAGCGGCAGAAAATTCGTGAGCTTGCGATGCACGATCTTCAGGCCATGACGTGCAAGCTCCAGGTCTGCGATGACCTTGGGATTCAGAAGACTGACGGTATAGCTGGCAACCGAGTTGCGGAAGCCGGGATGGAACTCCTCTGTCACGGCGGCGCCTCCCACAAGGCGGCGTCGCTCCAGAACCGTGACCCTGAGACCCGCGCGCGCAAGGTAGAACGCGCACACAAGACCGTTATGCCCGCCCCCTATGATCACTACGTCTTGCGCCATGAACCCTCACGCCCCTTGCCAGCGGCTGTCAGTGCCGTTTTTCCCGAATTGCCGCAACGGAGCAAGGCAAGATGAGCCCGGGCCGCCCTTTTTCGCCTTCTGGCGCCGGGCAGGACAGACGTGTAAAGATAACAACTACAGAAGATAAAGATAACAACTACAGAAGATTCAGGGACGGAGAAAGTACAACCATGAGCGATCTTGTACTTGTCACAGGTGGATCCGGGTTTATCGGGGCGCACACAATTGTGCAACTGATCAGGTCCGGCTCGCGCGTGCGCGCGACCCTGCGCACCCCCTCACGCGAGGGGGAGGTACGAGACATGATCGCGGCAGGTGGCGTGCAGGCAGGAGACCGCCTCAGTTTCGTAAAGGCGGACCTGCTCTCCGATGATGGCTGGTCTGACGCGGCCAAGGGGTGCGATTACGTGCTTCATGTCGCCTCACCCTTTCCTGCGGCATTACCAAAGGACGAAAATGAGCTGATCGTACCAGCGCGGGAAGGGACGCTGCGCGCCCTCAAGGCCGCCAAGTCAGCTGGCGTCAAGCGAACCGTGGTGACGTCATCCTTCGCCGCGATAGCCTTCGGGCAGGAAGCTAACCCCTCTGAGCCCTTCGATGAAGAAAAATGGACCAATCCCAAGGCCCGTGGTGTCAGCGCTTACATTAAGTCGAAGACGATTGCCGAAAAAGCCGCGTGGGATTTTGCCAAGAAGGAAGGGTTGGAGCTGTCTGTGGTCAACCCTGTTGCGGTCCTTGGTCCACTTCTGGGCAAGGACTTCTCTACATCCATCGAGTTGGTCAAGATCCTGCTCGAAGGAAAGATGCCAGGCTGCCCGAAGATTGGGTTCCCCCTCGTTGACGTTCGTGACGTCGCCAGCCTTCACCTGTTGGCCATGCGCCATCCTGCGGCCGCTGGTCAGCGCTTCATTGCCAGCAATGAGGGGTTCTGCTGGCTCCTCGATGTTGCCCATGCGCTGAGGGAGAGGCTTGGCCGGGAGGCACGCAAGGTACCGACACGCAATTTGCCGAACTGGCTGGTTCGCCTGTTTGGCATGATGGATCCCCTTGTGGCGCAAATCGTGCCGGAACTCGGGCGCATTCGGCCTGCAACCGGAGCCAAGGCTGTCCAGATGCTTGGCTGGACCCGTATCAGCAACGACGACTCCATCGAGGCATCGGCACGCAGCCTGATCGATCAGGGCATCGTGAAGGTCTAGGCCGCGTCAACTGTCGTCGCGTTCGGGATGACGCGAACAAGCTCTTTCCATACCGCGGCACCAAACCGGATGGTTACACGAGTCAAACCGCACCACGATACCGAATATCTTCAGCCGAGATCCGATTTCTGCCGAGATAATCCTGCTCCGTCTTAGTCAACCAACTTTCGCGAGAGGTAGGTGAACTCGAGCGCCACGCGCTTCGCACGCTCGCGCTGGTTGGCGGCAGCAGCGTGACCGCCGTCGATGTTCTCGTAGTAGAGGAAAGGCAGACCCATCTCTTCCATTCGCGCCGCCATCTTGCGGGCGTGGCCTGGATGGACACGATCGTCCTTCGACGACGTGACAAAGAACGGTTCGGGATACGCCGTCCCCGGCTTCAGATTATGATAGGGCGAGATCTTGCGGAGGAAAGCGCCCTCAGTGGCATCATCAGGATCACCGTACTCTCCAACCCAGGACGCACCAGCCAGCAACTTGTGATAGCGCAGCATGTCAAGCAGCGGAACCTGAATGACAACCGCATTCCATAGATCAGGGCGCTGGGTCAGCTGTACGCCCATGAGCAGGCCACCGTTCGACCCACCCATGATGCCGAGGCGACGGGGCATTGTGATCTTGCGTGCAATCAGGTCGTCGGCGACGGCCACGAAGTCATCGTAGATCACCTGTCGGTTGGTCTTCAGGCCAGCCTGGTGCCAGGCTGGGCCGAATTCACCACCGCCGCGGATATTGGCAAGAACGTAGACACCACCGCGCTCCAGCCAGAGCTTGCCGATCGTTCCCGAGTAGCTGGGTGTCATCGAAACCTGAAAACCGCCATAGGCGTAAAGCAGCGTCGGGTTTGCGCCATCCAGCTTCAACCCCTTCCTGTG
>JBEIFU010000062.1:0-12216 GCA_040382295.1 Alphaproteobacteria bacterium | reverse complement strand
CTCCTGCGAAAGTATAGGGAACTCCTTCATGATCAAACGGACGTTTCCATCCTGCTTGAGTAGCTGCGCGAGCTCCGGCATCAGGCGGCGACACGGGCCGCAGCGATAGTCGAAGAATTCAACGATCGTTACGTCGCCCTTGGGATTGCCGACGACGATTGAGCCTGGGCGATTGAAAAGTTCGGCAGCGTGTTTGGAGGCTCCTTCCTTCATGCGAACCTGGCGCAGGTCCTTTTCCTTCTGCTCCATGCGCTGAGCCGCCTCGAAGATGATCTCGGGGTTCTCGAGAAGATAGTTCCGGACAATTCGCTCGATGTCCTGGCGGGAATGCGCACTCGGTGGGACATCCGCATCGCCCCGACCCGGATAAAGTGCCACGCCGAACAGCAACCCGACCGCAACCAGCGCGGCGACGCCGACAAGCAAAAGAAGTTTAGGCGCGTTCATGGGAAATGGTTCTCTCTCGACTGAGCGGCGTCAACGCCGCTGCTCTCGCTTGGCTTGTTCCGACTGGGCAATTGTCAGAATGTCATTGGCTCTCTGCCAATCCCGCCCATTCTGCTTGAGCCGGGGCAGGGCACGTTGCGCGAAGCTAGCAGCCTGAGCGTACCCGCGAAGCGAGAAGTATCGCTCTGCCGTTGATAGCGCTGCCAAGGCGTCCTCGCCGCTGCGTGCATAGGCGTCGGCCAGATAGTACCAAGCCATCGCATTCTCGGGTTCCTTGCCAAGCGCTTCCTTGAGGTGCTTGATCGCTTCCGGCACGACCGCCGGCTGTTCCGTCGCGAGCAGCGCTGAGCCAAGTCCGATATGAAGCAAAGGTTCCTGTCCGCCATGGGCCACGGCCTTGCGATAGGCAGGCACACCTTCGACCGGCCGGCTGGACTCTACCAGCATCTGACCTCGCAGCTCCCAGAAATACGGGTTTGTGGCTTCATCGGCCAGGAGGCTATCGATCTGAGGCAAAGCCCTCTCGAGGTCGGCGGCACGGAAGAAGGCTGCAGCGCGCGCATACCGCGCTGGCTTGCTCGTGTCTGCGAGGGGATAGCGGCGCAGAACCGAAGGAGGTGGTTCGATGAAGCCGCGAAGTTTCGCCACCATCATTTCGTAGTCACGCAGTTCCTGCTCGGTATCGGTCCTGTCCTTGAAGGGAGACCTCTCGACCATCGCGCGCAGCGTGCTTGCGCGGTCACGCGACAAAGGATGGGTTCGGACAAATGGATCCTGCCGTGCGCCGCTCAGGGCTTCCTGGTCGGCAAAAAGATCGAAGACCGCGTACATGCCGCGCGGCGACTGTCCGGTCGCTTCCAGGAACTTTCCTGCAGCCTGGTCTGCGGCAGCTTCCTGCGTCCGGCTGTAGCTCATGAACTCGCGCTGTGCGACGGATTGCGAGCCGATCAGCAGCCCGAGGCCCAGATCCGGGGCCCCTGCGGCGATCGCTGCGACGCCGGCAAGCATGCCAATGATCAGCGGGACCTGTGCCTTGCCCGCAGCTTCCATGCCTCGCGCGAGGTGACTGCCCGATATGTGGCCTGCCTCGTGGGCGATGACCCCCTTGAGTTCGTTCGGTGTCTTCAATGTCGTGATCATGCCCGTGTGGATGAACACGTTCTGGCCCCCCGCCACGAAGGCATTCAGGCGCTCGTCCTTGATGATGTAGATATTGACCGCCTTGGCATCCAGGCCTGCCGCCGCGAACAGTGGTTCGCTGTATCCGCGCAGGATGCGTTCGATCTCGGCATCACGGATCCCAACCCTGTCGGCCGCACGTGCGGGCGCCAGCGCAAGCAGCACCATCAATGCCCCCGCCACGGCACAACGCAGTGCGGAGGATATGCGTATGCCCGGCGTCATGAGCTCTCAGCCTCTCGCAATGGACGTTCAGCGCACGAGTGCAACGGTCCTCGACCGACAATTCAGCAGACGGTAAGGGGCGCCAATGGGGGCGTCAATCGTACGCGCGTGACCATTCGTTCATCCTAGCGTAATATTTGGCACAAATCAGGCAATAACAAGGCCCCCTTGGCAAAGCTCGGGGGCGGGGACGGTGAACGTGAGAGCCTCGCGCAGGAGCCAGGTTGAGCCCTTCAGGGTCATGGAAGTGCTTGACGCCGCCAATCGGCGCGAGCGGAGCGGGAAACCCGTCTTTCACCTCGAGGCGGGTCAGCCATCGACACCAGCGCCGCGCCTGGCGCTAGACGCTGCGGCCCGTGGTTTGGCGACCATGTCCCTTGGATATACGGAGTCGCTCGGTGTTCCGGCACTCCGCGAACGGATCGCCAAGCATTACGTGGATACGTACGGGATCAGCATTTCGCCGGAAAGGGTGATCGTCACCACCGGTTCCTCTGCGGCCTTTGTGCTTGCGTTCCTGCTCGCATTCGACGCCGGTCAGACCCTTGCCGTCGCCAATCCGGGGTACCCAGCCTATCGAAACATTGCGGCTGCCCTGGATATGCGTGTCAGGCTTCTTCCTGCGGGGAGCGAGCAGGGTTTCCGCCTGTCGGCGCGCAGCCTCGCTGCCTGCGAGGCCAACGGGGTCCTGATTGCCAGTCCGTCAAATCCTTGCGGGACGGTCATGCCGGATGATGACATTCGAGATATCGCTGCCCTTTGCCGGCAACGCGACATGACCCTGATCTCCGACGAGATCTACCATGGTTTGACCTATGGATGCCGCGCGCAGACAGCGCTTGCGTTCGATGACGATGCCATCGTCATCAATAGTTTCTCCAAGTACTTCTCGATGACCGGGTGGCGTATTGGCTGGATGATCGTTCCCGAGGGGCTTGTTTCCTCTGTCGAGCGCCTTACTCAGAACTTCTACATCTCGCCCCCGACCATTTCCCAGATCGCCGCAACTGCGGCGATGGATGCCCACGAAGAGCTGCAGCAACATGTTGCCCGCTATCGCCGAAATCGGGACCTGCTGCTGGCTGCCCTCAGGCGCTGCGGTTTCACCACCATCGCGCCGGCGGATGGGGCATTCTACCTGTTTGCGGAGACAACGCCGTTCGGGCTTGGCTCTCCCGAGCTCTCGGCGCGCCTTCTGGCCGAGACCGGTGTAGCAGCCACGCCTGGTGTTGATTTCGATCCGTCCCATGGAAGCGGCTGGATCAGGTTTTCCTATGCCGGGGCAGAGGCGGACGTCGTGTCCGCCGCCGAGCTACTTGAGCACTGGTGTGCCCGGCTCAGAAATCCGTAGCAGTACCTGGGCACTGCCTACCAACCATGCCTGAGGGCCCGGAACCTGACGATCGGACAGGCTCCGGTGCTTTTCTCCTCAGCCGTCGGCCCGTTTCTGCCACCATCCGCGTTTCTTCGGCGCGTCGGTGGCTTCTTCCTGCGGGGGCACGGGTTCGGTCCTTGGTGTCGCGTCCTGCTTCTCGACCTTGGGGCCAAAACCGAAGAACGATGCAATCGACGGTCGCTCTGGGCGCGGTTCGGCAATCCTCTGGATCGGAGTGTCGGTCTGATGGCTGGGTACGAATGGCGGTGGCGTCGGCCTTGCCACCGGCGTGCTCTCCTGCAGAGGTGCCGGCGCGGCGCCCCGCACGGTCTCCAGTCCGCCATCAGCGGGCCAGTTCATGGCATCGAGGGCCTCGGCCGGTGTCGGCAGGTGTCCTATTCCAGATGTCACCGGCAGGGGCTCGCCCTGCGCTTCATCGAAGCGCCGACCGCGACGTCCGCGTCGGCCCCGCCGCCGCCGCTTGCGCTGGCCGTCTCCGCCGTCGGCTGAAACGTGTCCATTGCCGCCATTATCGACTGAGCCTTCAGTTTCGTCATCCGAATCCTGACCGGTGTCGTCGGCGGTAAAGGCGTCTGAGGGCTGACCCTGTTCATCGGATGGTCGTGCACCGTTGCCGGATTCTTGTGCGCCAGTCTCGCGCGGCTCACGCTGCCGGTCGCGGTCTCGCCCGCGACGCCTGCGCCGCCGACGTCGGCGACCGTCACCTGACTCTGAAATTTCAGCAGCGGCTGCGCTCGTTCCCTCGCCGGTCTCCTCGTCGAACCCGGCGTCCGACGTCTCGCTGTCCGTCTCGTCGATGGCCTCCGGTTCGTTTGCATCCAGTTCGCTCTCGACGGTCACGGCGGCGTTGGCTGCTGGCTTGCGCGGGGCGTAGGACACGGGTGCGCCGCGTTCAATCTCATAGGCCGAGGCTGCAAGCGCCGCGACCGACTCGATGTAGATGTAGACGCCATTGCGCTCTTCCACGCTGTTGAGCTGGGCGCGCTTGTGGTTCAGGATGTACAGGGCGACTTCCGGCGGGACACGCAGCGTCGCCGCCTCAATCCGCTCGTGCTGGCAATATTCTTCAATTGCGCGCAGCACGCGCAGCGCCATCGAACCTACCGACCTGATGACGCCCCGACCCTCGCAGTGGGGACAGGGTGTGGTGGCGCCTTCGACCATGCCAGACCGCAGACGCTGGCGTGACATCTCCAGCAGGCCGAACGGGCTTATACGGCCAAGCTGTATGCGCGCCCTGTCGTGGCGCAGGCAGTCCTTCAGCCGTTTCTCCACCGCCCGGTTGTTGCGGTGTTCTTCCATGTCGATGAAATCGATTACCACCAGGCCGGCGAGGTCACGAAGCCTGAGCTGGCGTGCGATTTCTTCGGCCGCCTCGAGGTTTGTCTTGAGTGCCGTGTCCTCGATGTGGTGCTCACGCGTGGACTTGCCGGAGTTCACGTCGATCGCGACGAGCGCCTCGGTCTGGTTCAGGACGATGTAGCCGCCCGAGCGCAAGCGGACGACAGGATTGAACATGCTGTCGAGTGCGGCTTCCACCCCGTAGCGCTGGAACAGCGGAACGTTGTCACGGTACCATTTCACGCTTTCCGCGTGGCTCGGCATGAGCATGGACATGAAGCCATGTGCTTCGCGATGTCCGCTTTCCCCTTCCACGAGGATCTCGTCGATCTCCTTCGAGTAGAGGTCGCGGATGGTCCGCTTGATGAGGTTGCCTTCCTCATAAACAAGGGTAGGGGCGGTCGACCTCAGTGTCAGGTCGCGAACCGAATCCCACTGCCGAAGCAGGTACTCGAAATCACGCCGGATCTCCTGCTTCGTGCGGTTTGCGCCTGCTGTGCGGATGATGACGCCCATGCCCTCAGGCACCTCGAGCTCCGAGGCCATTTCCTTGAGCTTGCGGCGGTCGGACATGTTCGAGATCTTTCGCGAGATGCCGCCGCCCCTGTCCGTGTTGGGCATCAGCACGCAATAGCGGCCGGCAAGCGAGAGATAGGTCGTCAACGCGGCGCCCTTGTTGCCCCGCTCTTCCTTGACAACCTGAATGAGCAAGACCTGCCGGCGCTTGATGACCTCCTGGATCTTGTAGCGCCGAAAGGACCGATGAGGGCGGCGCGGAGCCTCCTCCTGCGTATCATCTTCCTCCTCGCTTTCGGCGTCTGTGGAGGGCTCGCCGCCTTTATCAGTCACGGGCTCGGGAAAGTGATCAGATGCCACCCCATCGTCGGCGAGGATGTCGCTGGGCGCGGTCTCGGGGTTGTCCTGCGGTCCCGGGGAGGTGGTGTCTGTTTCCGGGTCGTGAACCCAAACGTCGTTGCCTTCTTCCGTGACGACTTCGACGATCTCTGCACCACCATTGCTGTCTGATGTTGCGGGCTCCTGCGCGTCGTCCAGCGCTGTTTCAGCGTCGCCGCCGGGCGCCGTGCTTTCAGTTTCTTCTTCTTCTTCTTCAAGTTCACGCTGGTCCGAACGAGCGGCCTCGAGCAGGGCCTGCCGGTCAGCAGTCGGGATCTGATAGTAATCCGGGTGAATTTCGGAAAATGCGAGGAAGCCGTGGCGGTTGCCGCCATACTCCACGAAGCACGCCTGAAGCGATGGCTCCACACGGGTGACCTTCGCGAGATAGATGTTGCCCTTCAGCGGGCGGCGGCTTGCAGATTCGTAATCGAATTCCTCGACTTTGTTTCCATCAAGTATGACGACGCGTGTTTCTTCCAGGTGGCTCGCGTCCACCAGCATTCTCTTGACCATTGAAAGTTCCTTTGCGCGCCACGCGCACCATTCCGCGTTGTGTCAAAACAATGTCTGACAACCGGGACGAGCGGGCTCGGCTTCTGTTTGCAGTGAAGTGGGCGCTTGCCGGGCGGCGGCATGCAGGTCGGGCCGGGCTCTGCGCGGCTCCCTGCGTCGGCATCCAGCAAGCGAAAATAACCATGGCAATAAGTGCCCTGCGATGACCGGGCGACGACCGCCGGCCAGGTGAGTTGGCGGTTCGCGGGCCTGGTGTCACAAGGACAAGCCGAAGCCGCGAAATCGCAATACAGGATCCACGCCGCACAAAAGGGGGCTGCGCCGCAAGCATCCCGGATCTGTATGTAGTCCGGTTGTTCCCGCGCCGCAACGAAAGAAACGGGTTCCTGAGGAAACTCGGCGAAAAACGGCTCGCCCGGACGTGCAAACCGGGCACCGTGGCGGGGTGCCGGCTAACGGGTCGTCAATACCCTTGCGACAGGATGATCCAAGTATAGTTGCGTTAACGAAATGATTCGCACGCTGATCTTCAGGAAAGAGCTCTTGGTCCTTCGCGCTTTGCGGTGGGCGACGCTGCCTGTCTTGGGGGTGTGTCTATTCTTCGTGCTGACAAGCTGGGCGATCGCAGAGCCCCGTGCCTGGGTCTCCGATGTTCGGCTCGGCCAGCACAAGGACCACACGCGGGTCGTGATGCGGCTGGACAAGCAGGTGCCATTCGAGGTGTTCACCCTCGCCGATCCTTACCGAATTGTGGTGGATTTCCCCGAGATTGGCTGGCGGATCGATCCCAGCCTCAGTCGTCCATCCCTGGGGCTGGTGCGGGGGTATCGCTATGGTTCCTACAAGCCCGGCACCTCCCGCATGGTCATTGACCTGGCCGGCCCTGCAAAGGTCATGAACCGCTTTCTGCTCCCGCCCAGCGAGAATTCCGGCGACTTTCGGTTTGTGCTCGATCTCGCGCCGACCGATCCTGGCAGCTATGCCGAGGCGGCGGGGTGGAAAGGGGCTGGCGAAGCGGTAGAACCCGAGCTTGATATTCGTTCTTCAAGCGGGAAGGCGTCGCGCAACAAGACGCCGCTGATCGTCATCGACGCCGGGCACGGCGGTGTCGATCCTGGTGCGACCGGCGCTTCGGGTACGCTTGAAAAAGACATTGTGCTTCAGGTTGCGAAAGGTGTGGCCGAAAACCTGCGCAATAGCGGCAGATACAAGGTCATCATGACCCGCGATACGGACATCTTCCTGTCGCTCAAGGCGCGCGTGGCGATCGCGCGGAAGAACAAGGCAGATCTGTTCATTTCGGTTCACGCTGACGCGGCACCAGCATCTGGCGCGCGTGGCGCGTCCGTCTACACCCTGTCCGAGCAGGCCTCTGACCGTGAGGCCGAGGCACTTGCCCGTTCGGAAAACCAGTCCGACATCATCGCAGGTGTTGACCTCGGGAAGGAGCCGGATGTCGTCACAAGCATCCTGATTGATCTTGCCCAGCGACAGACAAACAATCAGTCCGCTATGTTTGCCCAGCTCCTCATCCCAGAGTTGCATACAGTCGGGAGCCTTACCCAGCGCACCCACAGATTTGCCGGGTTTCGGGTGCTGAAGTCGGTTGATGTTCCCTCGGTCCTGATCGAACTCGGTTTCCTGACAAACCTGGAAGACGAGTCGGCCATGCGAGGCAATCGCTGGCGCAGGAACATGGCAACAGCGATCGCCCGTGCCGTCGACACCTATTTTGACAAGGCACCCGTCCAGCAGAGCCAAAACTGATGTGCATCAAGGGGTTGCTCCAACGGATGGTTGGGGCCAAGAAATCGGGGGATTCCAGCGCTGCGGCATGCGCGCCCTGCTCGAAAATCGACATGCGCGCGAATACGCGTGTGATATAACCCGCGGCGCAGGCTTCGAGAGCAGGACAGCTCAAACTCATGTATCGTTTCCTCGCGTATACCGTCGGCGGCATCGCAGTGCTTGCGATCTCCGTGTTCGCAGGCATAGCCTTGTATCTTTACAAGCTCAGCCAGGACCTGCCCGACTATGGGTCGCTGGCCAACTATCAGCCGCCCATCACAACGCGCGTCTATGGGAATGACGGATCGCTGATTGCGGAATATGCGCGGGAACGTCGCCTGTTCGTGCCCATCGAGGCCATCCCCCAGCCCGTCATCGATGCGTTCCTGTCAGCTGAAGACAAGGACTTTTTCACTCACTCGGGCATCGACCTGAACGGCGTTATCCGAGCTGCCTACGCAAATTTTCAAAACTACATGTCGAATGGCGGGCGCCGGCCGGAAGGTGCATCCACGATCACGCAGCAGGTCGCAAAGAACTTCCTCCTCAGCAGCGAGGTCAGCCTTGAGCGTAAGATCAAGGAATGGATGTTGGCCTTCCGCCTCGAGGATGCCTATTCGAAGGACAAGATCCTTGAGCTCTATCTGAACGAGATCTTTCTTGGATCCGGTTCGTACGGCGTTGCGGCGGCTGCGTATAATTATTTCGATAAATCCTTGGACGAGCTGACGCGGGCTGAAACTGCGTATCTGGCCGGCCTGCCCAAGGCGCCATCCAACTACCATCCGGTGCGGCAGTACAAGCGTGCGATCGAACGGCGGAACTATGTGATCGAGCGCATGGCTGAGAACCAGCTGATCAGCGAAGAAGACGCGAAGGCCGCCCTTGCCGAGGACCTCGTGCCAAAGTTCCGGCCACCCGGCGCGCAGTCGCCGGATGCGCAGTACTTCGCCGAGGAAATCCGTCGGTGGATCCAGCAGAAATATGGCGACCAGGCGCTCTATGATGGCGGTCTTGCGGTGCGTTCGACCTTCGACCCGACCCTGCAGCGTTTTGGCGTGCAGGCCTTGCGGACCGGGCTGATCGCCTATGATCGCCGCCATGGCTGGCGTGGGCCCGTCTCCCGCGTTGACCTCGCGGGCGACTGGCAAAAGGAAATGCAGAAGATTCCGGTCCTGCATGATGTGACGGAGTGGCGGCTGGCTGCCGTTACCGGGCTATCCGGCGATGGTGCGCGCGTCACTTTCGTGGACGGGACGGAGGGTCGGGTTCCGCTATCCGAGATGACGTGGGCCCGGAAGTTCATCAGCAATGATCGCATGGGACCGGAGGTCAGGAAGGCGGCGGATGTGCTGACGCCTGGCGATGTCGTCTACGTCGAAGCTCTTCCCAAAACGCCAGAGAACCCCAACACCGGTGCCTATACGCTCAGGCAGGTGCCCAAGGTCAATGGTGGGCTCCTTGCGATGGACCCCCACACGGGCCGTGTGCTCGCTCTCGTGGGAGGCTTCAGCTATTACGGGAGCGAATTTGACAGGGCTTGGCAGGCTTTCCGCCAGACCGGCTCTTCATTCAAGCCCATCGTCTATGCGGTGGCGCTGGATGAAGGCTATACGCCCTCGAGTATCGTCCTCGATACGCCCTTCATGGCCAGCCAGGGGCAGGGCATGCCGATGTGGCGCCCCGACAATTACGATGAGAGCTATGCGGGACCCTCGACGCTTCGCCAAGGCCTTGAGAAATCCAGGAACCTCATGACGGTCCGCATCGCCTCGGATGTCACGATGGAAAAGGTTGTCGAGTATGCGCGCAAGCTGGGAACCACAGACAAGATGCTGCCGGTTCTTGCCAATGCACTCGGGTCGACCGAGTCGACTGTGGTGCGCATGGTTCAGGCCTACTCGACCTTCGTGAATGGAGGGAAGCGTGTCGTCCCCACGCTGGTTGATCGTATCCAGGATCGCCACGGGAAGACCATCTTCCGGCATGACAAGCGCATCTGCGAGGGCTGCAACGCAGAGACCTGGCAGGATCAGGAAGAGCCACTGATCGCCAGTGAAGCAGACCAGATCCTCGACGCTCGAACGGCGTTTCAGATCACGCATATGCTTGAGGGCGTTATCGAGCGCGGAACGGCGATGGTGGTCAAATCCGTCGGTGTTCCACTCGCCGGCAAGACGGGTACCACCAACGATTACAAGGATGCCTGGTTCGTCGGCTACTCGCCGAACCTTACCGTGGGCATCTACATTGGTTTCGACCAGCCGATGTCCATGGGACGCGGGGAGACAGGTGGCAAGAATGCGGCGCCCATTTTCAGGGACTTCATGTCGGAAGCGGTTGGCAAGCAGCCACCGGTGCCCTTCCGTGTTCCCCCCGGTATACGGATGGTTCGTGTCGATCTGAAGTCAGGCCTGCCGATGGCGACCGGGGCTGTCGTTGAGGCGTTCAAGGCGGGGACCGAGCCGGGTTCGGGCTATGTCGCCAAAGGCGACCGCTGGGGAAGCTCGGGCGCTGCTGGCGATGGGGATGCTGATGATGCGGCCGCCGGGAATCAGGCGAACTGGGGCCTTTACTGAGCGGTCGATTTGAATTCCTGAACGCAGGATGGCAGCCATTGGCAAGCATGTTTCACAGGCAAAGTTGGCCCGTGACGTAACCTGAAAGACAATTGAATGCGCGCTGAACTGGAGACACTGGCAGAGCAGGTGAGGCAATCGCTTTCCCTGCTGAGGAGGCATCTTTGACCCGGAGGTTTCACGCCGCCGCCTGGACGAATTGAACGCGAGGGCGGAAGACCCGTCGATCTGGAATGACCCTGCAGCTGCGCAAAAAATGATGCGCGAGCGTAACAAGCTCGAGACTTCCCTTCAGGCCTACGAGGCACTCGCCCGCGATCTTGATGATACCGTGGCGTTGGTCGAGCTTGCAGCGGAGGAATCCGATACCGCAATGACGGCTGAGGCCGAGGGCGCCCTGCGCGACCTCGCGCTACGTGCGAAGCAGGCCGAAATGCAGTCGCTTTTCTCCGGCGAAGCCGACGGGAACGACTGCTATGTCGAGATCCACGCAGGTGCTGGAGGAACCGAGAGCCAGGATTGGGCGTCGATCCTCTACCGGATGTATACCCGCTGGGCGGAGCGCAAAGGATTCAAGTGCGAGCTCATCGAGGAAAGCCTCGGTGAAGAAGCCGGAATCAAGTCGGCTACGGTCCTGGTCAAAGGCGAAAATGCGTTCGGCTGGTGCAAGACGGAGTCTGGCGTTCACCGCCTGGTTCGCATCTCTCCCTTCGACTCCAATGCGCGTCGGCATACCAGTTTCGCAAGCGTCTGGGTGTATCCCGTAATCGATGACTCGATCCAGATCGATATCGCTGACAAGGATGTGCGCATCGATACCTACAGGGCCAGTGGGGCAGGAGGACAGCACGTCAACAAGACGGAAAGTGCGATCCGCATCACGCACATCCCGACTGGAATTGCCGTGTCGTGTCAGAATGATCGCTCCCAGCACAAGAACCGCGCTACGGCTTGGGCCATGCTGCGCTCGCGCCTTTATGAGTTCGAACTCGAGAAGCGCGAGGCAGCTGCGCAGGCGATCAATTCAACAAAAACAGATATTGGCTGGGGCCACCAGATCCGCAGCTATGTCCTTCAGCCCTATCAGCTGGTCAAGGATCTCAGGACTGGCATGCAAAGCTACTCGCCACAGGAGATCCTGGATGGCGACCTGGATGGGTTCATGCAAGCCTCACTCGCCCAAAAACTGAAAGGCGGCGCTGATGCGCCGCCTGTCGAGGATCTGGACTGACAACAGGCTTCAAGTCTTACTGACGCGACTTGATCGCGCCAAGAAGGCTGCCGGTGCTGGTTGTTCTGGCCGTGCCAGGGTTGACTGGCCGCGGAAACGCCTGGGGGGCGTTCGCTGGTGCCGCAGGTGTTGCAGGCGCCGACGCGACCGACGGCGCCGGGGCCAGGTCACGTGACGGCTCGAAAGACGTGCGGGGCTCTGGCTTGCCGGCGGTCTCTGCGAGAGGGTCCGCACTGTGACGGCAGGATCCTTCGAAGAAGGCGCCCACTTCAACGGCGAGAACCTCGTGCAGGATGGTGCCTTCCATATGACATGTGCTGGAAAGGTGCACCTTGCGTGCGCGCACCGTGCCATTCACCCGGCCGCGAATGGTGCATTCTTCTGCTACGATCTCACCTTCGAAATTGGCGCGCTCACCGATTGTCACTGAGCCGGAGCGAATATCCCCATCAACCCGTCCGTCAATCTGGATGTCACCGGTCGACGTGAGAGTTCCCACGACGACAAGATCATCCGAAATGATGGATGGTGCCGCCCGCCCGACGCGCTTTTGCTGCTGGGGCAACGCCACGTTGCCCGACGTCGGTGGACTGCCTTTGCTACCCCTTGTAAACATTTCG
>JBEIFU010000061.1:0-12219 GCA_040382295.1 Alphaproteobacteria bacterium | reverse complement strand
GCCATTCGCGGTGAAGCCGATCCCTTTCCGCTCATGGCCGCCCTCGCCAACACCGGCCATGCCCTGTGCCTGCCGCGCACGCACGGGACCAGTCTGTCTTTCCACGCCTGGAAGCCCGGCGATCCCCTGGTCGTGGGCTGCATGAGCATCCCCGAGCCCGACGCCAAGGCAAGGGAGCGTCGTCCCGACCTCTTGCTGGTGCCGCTTCTGGCCTTCGACGCGCGTGGTTACCGTCTGGGCTACGGAAGTGGTTTCTACGACCGCTATCTTCGCGAACATCGAGCGAAACGCAGCGTCAAGGCTGTGGGCATCGCCTATGCGGGCCAGCAGGTTGACACGCTGCCGGTCGAGGAGTTCGACGAACCCCTCGACGCCGTGGTCACCGAGACGCGGGTCATCCGCTTTCCGCGCGAATGAAAGCTGATAAGCTTGCGGCGGTATTGAAGGCGCAGGCATGAAACTTCTTTTTCTCGGTGACATCGTGGGCAGGGCAGGGCGCGTCGCCGTTGTTGAGGCGGTTCCCCTCCTCAGACGCCGGCTTGAGCTGGATTTTGTCGTGGTCAATGGCGAAAACGCTGCCGGGGGCTTCGGCATCAACGAGGATATCTGCCACGCGTTGTTCCAGTCCGGCGTCGACTGTATCTCGACCGGAAACCACGCCTTCGACCAGCGTGACAAGGTCGATGTATACGACAGCGAGGCACGCCTGCTGCGTCCCCTGAATTACCCGAAGGGGGCACCTGGCCGAGGGGTGGGCCTCTACGAGACGACAACCGGCAAGCGCATCATGGTCATCAACGCCATGGGGCGCGTGTTCATGGATCCGCTCGATGATCCTTTCGCAGCCGTCGACCGCGAGCTCGAGGCCTGCCGTCTCGGCTGGGGCGCAGACGCAATCATCGTCGATATTCACGCCGAGGCGACATCCGAAAAGATGGCCATGGGGCACTATTGCGACGGCCGCGCCAGCCTCGTTGTTGGCACGCACAGCCATGTACCCACCGCCGATGCGCAGGTGCTTCCAGGCGGCACCGCCTTCCAGACCGATGCTGGTGCCTGCGCCGACTACGACAGCGTGATCGGCATGGAAAAGACTGAACCGCTCCAGCGCTTCATTCGCAAGATGTCATCAGGCCGCTACAACCCGGCGCAAGGCCCGGCCACGGTCTGCGGCGTGTTCGTCGAAACGGACGACAACACCGGATTGGCGAGGCAAATCGAACCCGTTCGCCTCGGAGGCCGACTGCGACAATCCCTCCCCGACGAAATTCGGTGACAGTGCTGGAGTCCCTCTGTCAGGGTGCCAACTGAGGCTCGTCCGCAAAATTGGCGGAAATCGCCATGCGACAATTTGTTCAATTTTTGTTTTCGGCGATTTCGGCGATGTTCGGCGCTGTAACCACTCACCGTGGATACATCCGCCCGGCCCGGTTACCGGCTCTCAATCGACAAAATCCTGCAGCCGCTCCCGCACATCCTCAGGGATGCGCCGCGGTTTTCCCGTCATCGTGATGATGGCCGCCTCGACCTTGGCGGTGACCAGCTCGACCCCGTCGCGCTTGACCCACTGCTCGCCCGTGAGCCGCGCGCCCGACATGGTGCGATAGCGCGTGTGGATCTCGAGCGTGTCATCGAGCCGCGCCGGCTTCGAATACTCGATGTCAAGCCGCCGGATCGTCCAGGCGATCGGCTCGGCATTCGCCAGCATCACCATGTGATGGATGCCGGCAAGCCTCAGGAACTCGGACCGCCCACGCTCCATGTAGCGCAGGTAGTTCGCATGATAGACGATGCCCGACACGTCCGTGTCCTCATAGTAGACGCGCACCGGCAGGATATGGAGTTTCCCGTCGAAGCGCCCCATCGAGGCAGTATCAGGTGTCATGGTCATCTGTGCCCGGCGTGTCAAAAAGCGTCTGTTGTGTCACCGATTTTGGAGCAACCAGGCCCAGATGTGAATAGGAAAGCCCCGCCGCCATGCGCCCGCGCGGCGTCCGCTGCACGAAGCCCTCCTGCAGCAGATAGGGCTCGATGATCTCCTCGATGGCATCCCGCGGCTCGCCAAGGGCCGCCGAGAGGGTCTCGACGCCGACCGGACCGCCGCCATAGTTTTCGATGATGATCTTAAGGTAACGCCGGTCGAAATTGTCGAGCCCGCGCTGGTCGACCTCCAGCCGGTTGAGCGCCTCGTCCGCATGCGCCGCCTCGACCCTAGCGAGCCTGGCCACCGCGGCAAAGTCGCGGATACGGCGCAGCAGCCGCCCGGCAATGCGCGGCGTTCCGCGTGCACGCGCGGCCACCTCGCGGGCTGCCTCGCTGCTCATGTTCAGGGCAAGGATCCGAGCCCCTCGGCTCACGATCTCCATGAGTTGCGCGACCTTGTAGAACTCGAGCCTGAGCGGAATGCCGAACCGGTCGCGCAACGGCTTGGTAATCATGCCCGAGCGTGTCGTCGCACCCACAAGCGTGAACGGTGCAAGGTCGATCTTGACCGTGCGCGCCGCCGGCCCCTCGCCGATGATGAGGTCAAGCTGGAAGTCCTCCATCGCCGGATAGAGGATTTCCTCCACCGCCGGATTGAGCCGGTGGATCTCGTCGATGAACAGCACGTCGCGCGGCTGCAGGTTTGTCAGGATGGCTGCGAGGTCGCCTGCACGTGCGATCACGGGCCCCGACGTCGAGCGGAAATTGACGCCCAGTTCTCGCGCCACGATCTGCGCCATGGTTGTCTTGCCCAGGCCCGGCGGGCCCGCAAGCAGCACGTGGTCCAGTGCCTCGTTGCGTCCGCGCGCCGCGTCGATGAAGACCTTGAGGTTGGCGCGCGCCTGGTCCTGCCCGATGAAATCGGCAAGGGTCAGCGGGCGCAGTGAGTTCTCGCCGCTGTCGTCCTCGCGCGTATCGGCGCTCACAAGACGGTTGGGCTTGGTCATCGGTTCGCCTTTGCCAGCCATCACGCGGCACTCGACAGGGCGCGCAGGCTTTCACGGATCAGCTGGGGCAGGGGCAGGGCATCACCCTCGCGCGCCATCACGCTGGCAACGGCCTGAGCCGCCTGCGTTGATGAATAGCCGAGATTGACGAGCGCTGAAACGGCCTCACCCGAGGCGCCTGCAGCAGTCACCGCGCCAAGCGGGGCTCCGATCTGGCTGTCACGTCCACCACTGACGGACAACGTCACGGCCTTGTCCTTGAGTTCCGCGGCAATGCGGGCGGCAAGCTTGGGGCCAACGCCCTGAGCGCGTCCGATCTGTGCCTTGTCGCCAAATGCAATCGCCTTGGAGAGCTCCTGTGTCGTCTGGGAGCCCAGCAGCGCAAGCGCCACCTTGGCACCCACGCCCTGGACGGTTTGGAGCAGGCGGAACCATTCTCGCTCCTCCGGGGTGGTGAAGCCGAACAGCTTGATCGCGTCCTCGCGCATCTGCGTCTCGACGAACAGCGTCGCACGCTGCCCATTGCCGGGAAGGTTCGACAGGACACGCGCCGAGCAGTGAACGACATAGCCGACACCACCCACATCGATGACGGCGAAATCCTCGCCCGTCTCGTCAACAATGCCTGAGAGTTTCCCGATCATCTGGACCCCGCGCGCGTTGCGTCAATCAAGCGGTTGGCCGCCGACCAGTGGGCATGCGTAATGGCAACAGCCAGGGCATCGGCAGCATCTGCGCCCTGGGCATCCGATTGCGGCAGCAGCATCTTGACCATCACGTGAACTTGCTCCTTGTCGGCGTGCCCGACGCCGACGACAGTCTTCTTGACCTGATTGGGGGCGTACTCTGCCACACTTAGCCCCGCCCGCGCAGGGACAAGCAATGCGATGGCCCTCGCATGGCCCAGCTTCAGCGTGGCCACTGCATCCTTGTTGACGAAGGTCTGTTCCACCGCAGCTTCGTCGGGCTGCGCCGCTTCAATCACCTTCTCGATGCCGTCATGCAGCTGGACAAGGCGATCGGCAAGCGACCCCTCATTGGTCTTGACGATGCCACAGGCCACGAATGACAGGCGCGAGCCTGCCACGTCAATGACACCCCACCCCGTCCGGCGCAGGCCCGGATCGAAACCAATGATGCGCCGGGATCCTGGAAACGACACGTCGTGTACCCTGTCTGTTCGCACATGCGGACCATAGCGTGATTCGCGCCAGGCGAAGTGTTACAATGAAGTCTTGCCCCTGCTCGAAAGGGTTAGTCCGCTCGGAACCTCGATATGCACAGACCAGCAGCCTGCCTGATGGCGGGCGTGATCCTCTCGATCGCTCTCCCTGCGGCAGCACACGCCGTGACCACGAGCGACTGTGACGATTTCCGCTCAAGCGCCCAGGCGCTCGCAGAGCCTTGGGAAGCCAATACGCGTACATTCCTTAACGGCGCGGTGCGCATCGCCGTCATGGACACGGGCGGCGAACCTGCGTGCTGCAGCGTCCACCTGCTTGTCCTCGCGGAGAAGCCGGAAGATGGCAGCGGCCCTGCCGAGCGTGTCTGCAGGATCATCAGCCAGAAGGACCAGCTTGGTTTCATGGCGATCGATTTCGCCGGGATCCGGACGTCCTACACGCCCGTTCACGGCCTGAACATGCTGGTCCCATATCGCCTCTATGTCGACGGAAGCCGCTCAAGGCCGGGCGCAGCCCGGATTAACGTGAACCCGAAGACCGGCGCCATTGCCGCGCGCTAGGCCCCCATCTTGAAAAGACAGGGGGTTATGGGGTTTATCTGCCGCCCAATTCCAACCGCATACGTGAAAAGCACGGACCCATGGCAGGTCACAGTCAGTTCAAGAACATCATGCACCGCAAGGGCGCGCAGGATGCAAGGCGCTCGAAGCTGTTCTCCAAACTCGCCCGGGAGATCACCGTCTCGGCCAAGCAGGGCCTGCCCGATCCCGAGAAGAACCCGAAGCTGCGCGCAGCCATCATCGCCGCCCGCAAGGAGAACATGCCGAAGGACAATATCGAGCGCGCCATCAAGAAAGCCATGGGCGGCGATGCCGACAACTACGAGGAAGCGCGCTACGAGGGTCGCGGTCCCGGCGGCATATCGATGATCGTCGAGGCCCTGACTGACAATCGCAACCGCACCAGCGGTGACGTGCGCTCGCTGTTCTCCAAACATGGGGGGCAGATGGGCGAGACGGTGGCCTACCAGTTCGACCGCCTCGGCCAGATCCAGTATCCGGCAGACAAGGCCACCGCCGACCAGATGCTCGAGGCTGCGATCGAGGCCGGGGCCGACGACTGCCAGTCGAACGATCAGGCCCACGATGTCTATTGCGCAAGCGATAGCCTGAACGAGGTCCGCGAAGCCCTCGAGAAACGCTTCGGAGCTGCCTCGATGGCAAAACTCGTCTGGCGCCCCCAGACCACGGTGCCGGTAGAGGGCGACGCGGCGCAAAGCCTCGTCAAGCTCCTCGAAGCGCTCGATGACCACGACGATATCCAGAATGTCTACGCGAATTTCGAGATGTCAGACGAAACACTCGCGAAGGTGGCCGGCTGAAAGGCCCCCCGGGGTCGGCAGGCTTGGCGGGACACGGGCTTTCGGGGTAGGGATAGGCCCGTCGAGCAGGCGGCTGGGGCCTGCCGTGAGCCAAATTTTTGACAACTTGCCCTGATCTGCTCTTTGCCCGGCCGCGTCTGCACGGACGCTCGGCCGGACCAGCGCGGCAGGCAGGCGGAAAGGACGGACAATGGATTTCTCGGGGTTCCCGCCTGCCCAGGACGCAATGGCGCTTTTCGCTGCACTGGCGGACATGGTCTCAGCCATCGCGCACATGGCATCGTCAGTCCAGGCGCCCTCCGCCGCCCCAGTTGATCCTGCCTCTGCTGTCCCCCTCACGCCGATGGACGGCGCGGCACCTGCCACACTGGGATCCGGCGCAGAAAAGATTGACCTTTCGCCGATGGCGCTTTTCATGAAGGCCGACATCGTCGTCAAGTCCGTGATGGGCATCCTGCTGCTGGCATCGGTCTGGTCGTGGGCCATCATTATCGGGAAGTGGTCGAGGCTCTCGTCCGTCAGGAACAAGGCCGACCGCTTCGAGCAATTGTTCTGGTCCGGTCGCTCGCTCGATGACGTCTACGCCTCGCTCCAGACGCGAGAGGACAATCACCCGATGGCTCAGGTCTTCGTCGCCGCCATGCGCGAATGGAAGCGCTCCTTCGAAGCTGGGCCCGTGGCCTCGGGCCTGCTGCCCAGCGTGAAGGACCGGATCAACAAGGTCATGAACGTGACCATCGGCCGAGAGCTCACGCGCCTCGAATCTTCGCTCGGCTTCCTTGCCACGGTGGGTGTCAATGCGACCTTCATCGGTCTCTTCGGCACCGTCTGGGGCATCATGAATTCCTTCAGCCAGATCGCCGCCAGCAACGACACGTCGCTGGCCGTCGTCGCCCCGGGCATCGCCGAGGCGCTGTTTGCGACCGCGATGGGTCTTGCTGCGGCCATTCCTGCGTCTGTTGCCTACAATCATCTCGCGGCATCGGTGAACCGCATCGCCACCAGGCTCGATGGCTTCGCCGAGGAATTCTCGGCAATCCTTTCGCGCCAGCTCGACGAGAAGGCACGCTGATGGCCGGATCGGTTTCAAGTGGCGGCACCTCGAGGCGGCGCGGACGCGCGAGCAGCCTTCGCCCGCAGTCGGACATCAACATCACCCCGCTCGTCGACGTGATGCTGGTTCTGCTGATTATTTTCATGGTGACCGCGCCACTGCTGACGCCGGGTGTTCCCGTGGACCTGCCACGCGCCAAGGCACGGCAACTGAACGATGCCGACAAGGAGCCGCTGACGATCACCATCGACCGGCAGGGCAGGATCTTCCTGCAGGAAACCGAGATCGGGATGGCCGAGCTCGTGCCGCGCCTGACCGCGATCGCCCGCAACGGCTATGACCAGCGCATCCTCGTGCGCGGCGACACTGCAGTCGATTACGGATCCGTCATGCGCGTGATGGGAGAGCTGAATGTCGCTGGTTTCCGGCGCATCGGTCTCGTGACAGGCCAGCAAAGTGCCCCAGACAAAAAGCAGCCATAGGGTCCGCGAGTCCGACCCGCTGTGGGGTGCGGCCATCGTGTCGGCGGCATTGCACGTCGGCGCGCTTGCCGCAGCCCTCATTGTCTGGCCAAGCCTCGCCCCGCCGGTCATCCAGACGGCCGAGGCCATTCCCGTCGACCTCGTGACACTGGCCGACGAGACCAATGTTAGGCCCCAGGAAGCTGCTCCCGAGCCCCTTTCGGAGCAGCCCCAGCCCGAGATCGCGGCAGCACAGGAATCCATTCCGGAAGAAGCGCCGCCCCCGCCGCCGCCCGAGCAGGAAGGCTTCGTCGAGGAAAAGAAGGACGAGCCGCCCAAGCCTGAGCCCAAAAAGCCCGAGCCCAAGCTTGCAATGGCTGAACCCAAGCCCGAGAAGCTGAAGGAAAAGAAGGAAACACGGAAGGACGAATTCGACCTCGATCGGATCACTAGCCTGATCGACAAGATGGACAAGAACCCGCCCGCGGCCGAGACAAGGGAAGGGCCCAAGCCAACGGCACAGAAATCCGTGCGCGGTGTCGGCGCCCAGAGCGCCATGACAGCAACCGAGATCGACGCGCTGCGCGCCCAGCTGCGCAAGTGCTGGAACGTGCCGGTCGGCGCGCCTGATCCCTCAGCCCTGGTTTTCAGGATGCGCATTTTCCTGAACCCGGACGGCTCGGTCGCTGCCCCGCCGGAACTGATTGACCAGGGCGGCCTCGCCGATCCCTATTTCAGGGCGGCGGTGGACTCTGCAAGGCGTGCAGTCCTGATGTGCAGCCCGTTCCAGTTGCCGGCGGAAAAATACGACGCATGGAACGACATCACGATTACTTTTGACCCCACCCGGATGGCAGGCTATTGAGCCGCCGCGGTGGGTCCGGAACATGACGTTGAGGAGTGCAAGGATGAGCTATGTAACGCGCACGCTTTGCCTGTTGGCTTCGCTGATGGTCTCGGCCCTGGTCCTGTCACCGACAGCCCAAGCCTCGCTTCAGATCAAGCTCGACGAGGGCGTGGTCCAACCCATTCCGATTGCCATTACCGACTTCTTCGGCGCAACGCCGCGTGACCAGCAGGCTGCCGCAGACGTCGCCGGCGTCATTCGAGGCAACCTCGAACGGTCAGGCCTGTTCATGCCGCTCGATCGCGCGTCATTCATCGAGAAGATCCCGAACTTCAGCACCGTACCCAACTTCAATTCATGGCGCGTGATCAAGGCAGAGGGGCTCGTGACAGGCCAGGCAATGATCGTCGCCGGCGGCCTTCTGCAGGTCGACTTCCGCCTCTGGGACATCTTCGGCGAAAAGCAGATCGTCGGCATGAGCTTCAAGACGACGCCCGAGAATTGGCGCCGCCTTGGTCACCTTGTGTCTGACGCAATCTACGAGCGTCTGACGGGCGAGAAGGGCTACTTCGACAGCCGCATCGTATTCATCTCCGAATCGGGCCCCAAGACAAAGCGCCGCTACCGACTGTCGATCATGGACCAGGACGGCGCAAACCCGAGCTTCCTGACGAACGGCGAGCACATCGTTCTATCGCCGCGCTTCTCGCCGGCGAACCAGGCGATCACTTACATGTCCTATGAGCGGACAGTCCCCTCGGTCTTCGTCTTCGACCTGCAGACCGGCCAGCGCGAGGTCATCGGCCAGTATGCTGGCATGACCTTCGCCCCTCGCTTTGGCCCTGATGGAAACAAGGTTCTGTTCTCCTATTCACGAGACAACAACGTGGATGTCTATGCTGTCGACTTGCGATCGCGCAGGCCCGTGCGTCTGACCAGTGACCCGGGTATCGACACCTCGCCGTCCTATTCCCCGGACGGAGCGCGTATTGTCTTCAATTCTGACCGGGGTGGTTCACCACAGCTTTATGTGATGAATGCTGACGGCTCGGGCCAGACCCGCATCTCCTTCGGGCAGGGTCGATACACCACGCCGGTATGGAGCCCACGCGGCGATCTCATCGCCTTCACCCGCCAGAGCGGCCAGTCCTTTTCCATCGGCGTGATGCGCCCCGACGGGCAGGGCGAGCGCATCCTGACAACCAGCTTTTCGGATGAAGGCCCGACCTGGTCACCGAATGGTCGCGTGATCCTGTTCACGCGCACAACCCCTGGCCGGGGTTCCGCGGGCGGAAGCTCTTCCATCTGGTCTGTCGACCTGACGGGACGAAACCTGCGACGTGTGATCACGCCGGGCGACGCCTCGGACGCAGCCTGGTCACCCCTTAACAAGTAGGGTTGGTAGCCTTTGTCACAGACATTAACAGGGGTTTAGGAATAATTTTCCTAACAAGCCTGAATGGCTTGCAGTTGCTTATGAATATGTCATAAGCGCACGGTAATCTTTGCGTCATGGTTTCGCGCTGACGCACGCGCAGCAAGGGAGATCGCCGCATGGCAAAGGCATCACGTTCATTGGCAACGCGTTTATTGAGGGTTGCATCGGTTGTTGTGGTTGCAGGCGGACTCGCGGCCTGCTCGACCACGGAGCAGCCGACGACGACTGTCGCGCCGACTGTTGCCGCGACATCCACGATTGCCCCCGGTTCCGCCGAGGACTTTCGTGTCAATGTCGGGGACACGGTGCTCTTCGACCTTGATCAGCATGCAGTTCGCGCCGATGGTCAGGCGATACTTCAGAAGCAGGCCGCATGGCTCCAGAAGTACCCGTCCGTGAAGCTGGTGGTCGAAGGTCACTGCGATGAGCGCGGCACGCGCGAATACAACCTCGCGCTTGGCGATCGCCGCGCCTATGCCGTCAAGGAGTACCTCGTCAGCCTCGGCGTTGACGCGGCCCGTCTCCAGACGAAGTCATATGGCAAGGAGCGTCCGGTCTGTGGCGAGTCCGACGAAGGCTGCTGGCAGCAGAACCGCCGCGGTTACTCGGTCATACTGACCGGTGCCAGTTCCTGAGGCAGGAATTTCCTCGCTTTTTCTGGGGGGCGCTGAGCCCCCCTTTTATTTTTCTGCAGACTGCCCCAATTTCGCCAACGACATGCGGCCAATAGGGGGTTGTCGGCAGCAGCGCTGGCAGGGTTGCCGGTGTCGGCATTGAGCAGTCAGGTTTGAAGAGCAAGATCCAAATGACGGAGCGTTTTGTCATGGTCCGCATCTTTCCGGTTCGCAAACTCGCACTGGCGCTCGTCGCCGGAGCGGGACTGGCGCTGACAGCAGGCAACGCGTCGGCAGAAGACATCGACAAGGTTGTCGACAAGCTCGACCGCGTAGAGCGCGACCTGCGCGAGCTGCAATTCGAGGTCTACAAGGGCCATCCACCAGCGACCCAGGCAGCAGGCGCACCGGTCACCCCCGGCAGCGCCGCGCGGATCAATGACCTCGAGGCGTCCCTGCGCGAACTGCGAGGACAGGTCGAGACCATGGCCTTCCAGATGCGCCAGCTGCAGGAACAGCTCGAGCTTGCGCGCAAGGAGACGAATTTCCGCCTCGGGGCGCTGGAAGGCGGCGCACCTGCAACCACCCTGCCGCAACCCGCCCTCGCGGGACCGGCGGCGGCCACCGCCCCATCCCCGGCAGCGCCCCGTATACTCAACGTGTCCCCAAATGATGGCGGCTCGGGCAGTGCGGGACGACCGCCCGGCACGCTGGGCACCCTGCCGGCCGATGATGTGGAGGACATCCAGCCTGTCCTGTCACCTCGCCAGCAATACGACGCGGCCATGGAGTTGCTCAGCCGTGCGCAGTACGTTGAAGCGCAGTCCGCCTTCAAGTCATTTGTGGCGGCGAACCCCAAGGAAGAACTGGCAGGCTCCGCTCAGTTCTGGGCGGGTGAAATTGCTTTCACTCAAAAGGACTACAAGGGCGCCGTCACATCCTTCGCCGATGTCTTGAAGCGCTTCCCCAAGGCGCAGAAGGCGCCCGACGCCATGCTCAAGCTGGGCCTGTCGCTGCTGGAACTGAACCAGAAGAAGGAAGCCTGCACGACGCTGGGCGCCGTGAAGAAGAAATTTCCTGCGGCGCCCAAGCCGATCCTTGACCGGGCGGCCAAGCGTTATGCCGAAGCCAAGTGCACCGCCGGCTAGTCCGGACAAGCCCGTCAGCCCCGGCGAATTTGCAGCCAGCGCCGATAAGTGGATCGGCGAGGCGCCATTCCTCATCGCCGTGTCAGGCGGCGCCGACTCCATGGCTCTCATGTGCCTTGCAGCCGACTGGTGTCGCGAGGCGGGACGCCAGGCACCCATCGCCCTTACTGTCGATCATGGCTTGCGCGAAGGGTCGGCGGCGGAAGCTGCCAAGGTCGGCGCTTGGGCCGCGTCGCTGGGCCTCAAGCACCAGATCCTGGCCTGGCAGGCCGGAGGGCCAAGCCAGCCTAATCTGCAAGCGGCGGCACGCAAGGCGCGATACGCCCTCATGGCCTCGGCTATGTCGGAGCAGGGCTGTTCAGTACTCGCAACCGGTCACACGGCCGACGATCAGGCCGAGACATTCCTGATCCGCCTGTCGCGGGGCAGTGGCGTGGAGGGACTGTCAGGCATGAAGCCCAGAACCCCATTCCCGCTCCGCTTGGCGCAAGGCCTTTCGATTGCACGGCCCCTGCTCGCCTTCTCGCACCAGCGGCTTGTTGCAACCCTGCGCAGCCGCGGGCAGCCTTGGATCGAAGATCCGAGCAACGCCAGTCCTCGCTTTCTGCGCGCCCGCATCAGGGCCGCAGCGCCGATGCTCGAGGATCTGGGGTTGACGCCTGATCGCCTGAACCAGACGGCGGTACATCTCGCACGAGCCAACGCGGTCATCGAAGGCCTCGTGAACAGGTTGGCGGAGAATACCATCAGTGTCTTTCCAGCCGGATATGCCAGCCTGGATCCCGTGCCCCTGCACCAGGCGCCTGATGAAATCCTGTTGCGCCTTCTCGCAAGGGTGTTGAGAGGGATTTCAGGTGCCGACTACCCACCAAGGTTTGAGGACCTCAAGCGAGCGACCGAGTGGCTACGCAGCCCGGGGGCCTTGGCAGGCCGAACCCTCGGCGGCTGCCGTCTGCAGGTCCGCAGTGACGGTATCCTGGTCGCCCGCGAACCAGCAGCCCTGAGAAGGGAAAAGCCCATGCTGAGCCTGGCGAATGGTCAGGCTGGCGTCTGGGACGGCCGCTTCCGGGTTGCCATCCCGGGCGACGCGCCTCCGGGTCAATACGAAGTTAAGGCTCTGGGGACCGAGGGTGTCCTCGCCCTGAAGGAAAGGGCAGTCTTG
>JBEIFU010000060.1:0-12290 GCA_040382295.1 Alphaproteobacteria bacterium | reverse complement strand
GCGGATGGGGTGAGATTCGAACTCACGGTACGTTGCCGTACTCCGCATTTCGAGTGCGGTGCGATAGACCACTCTGCCACCCATCCGTAAGCCACAAGGTCGGGGCGTGGTCGCCTGAAGGGCCGGATCAATAGCCGAGGCAGCGCCGTCGCGCAACCGCCCAGGCAGACCCCGAAGATCGGCTTAGGCCGCGGCCAATTGCATGTTGGTCCCGAGCTTCTCACGCAGAGCCTTCGGGACGGCCTCGTAGAATGTCGGGCGCTGGATGTTAAGCCTCTGGCGCGCTGCCTCGAGCGGCTCGGACAGGAGCTGGATATAGTCCTCGGCCGGCAGCCACGCGGCCTCGCGGCCGTGACGAAACGCCTGCTTGATAGCCTTGTAGACGGGCTGCCCGGGCATCTCGCGCCCGATCTTGTAGACGCCACCCCAGGCGATGAAGCCAAAGCCCAGCGACTTGGTCTGACTGTACGAAAATGCCACAATGCAGGCCTCGCCAAGCGCATCGCGGCTATAGCCGGTCAGGATGTGCCAAAGGTCGTGAACGTCGCGCATGCGCCTTCCGTACCAAGCGTAGGGATGCTGCGCATCGATCCCTCCCTCGACGCCCTTGCGGCTTTCGTCTGCAAGTCCCTCAGCCGAGATGTTCTCGCGCGTGACGAAATCGAGATAGGCGCGCCCCACCGAACCCTCAGGCAGGCTTGCAAGGTAGGCATGATCCGACAGAACCACCGCCAGCTCCTGGCGGCGATAGGCGATCGCTCCGCCCGCCGGCGTGGAGATGAGCCGCTGATAACCGCGCGGGATCGAGTTGCCACTGAGCGAGCGCATGATCTCGAAAACCTGCGAGGTGTCTTCCTTGTTCTTGAACAGCCTGAGCAGCGCCTTGAGCGCCGTCAGTGGCCGAAGGCGAAAACCTTCAAGGGCAGCGGTGCTGGCCATGGAAGCCGGAACTTCCGCGCGATAGGGAGCCGCCTGTGTCATGTCGTTTCGTGCCATCGGGAGAGAGTGAGTTGCCTCTGACATTTTGTCAGTTCGGGGTTAAATTTCAAGGGCGACATCACGCCGAAAGCGGATCTCCGAGCTCGGAAGCTGTTGCAAGAACATCATCTCGACGTGGCAATCTTGCCTCATTTCCCAAATGCTGCACGCCGAACGCAGAGGCAGCCCGCGCAAAGCGGAAGTGGAATTCCCAGTCGCGGCCCGGCCAATTCATTTTCGAGAAAGCATAAGCCCCATGAAACAGGTCGCCCGCGCCGTTGGTGTCGACGACCTTCTCGGCCGGAACGGCAAGCGCGGAGAGGCGCCTTACGCCTTCGCCGCGTTCGCGCCAGACAAGGCCATTTTCACCAAGCGTCACGCCTGCCACCTGGCAACCCTTGTCCCCGAGCAGCCCGATCGTGTCCTCGGCGCTGCGTCCAAGCTGTTCGCAGAAGCGCTCGCTGACCATGGCCACGTCGACGAAGGGCAGAAGCTCCATCGTATTGTCACGCACACCCCCGCCATCGAGCGAGACGAGGATCCCGCGCTCGCGCGCAAGCCTGGCATACGCCAGTGCTGCATCGCCCTGGTGCCCATCGATATGCAGCATACGGCACCCCTGCAGGTTCAGCTGGGGAAACGGATGCAGGTAATGGTCGTCGCGACAGCGGACGATCGCGCGCTTGCCGTTGTTGGGCATGATGAAGGACAGCGAAGACCGCTCGACCTTGCGCACATGCAGCGGCATCCGGTAGCTCGACGCCATGTCCATGAACATGCGCCCCAGCCAGTCATCGCCCAGGGTGGCAAGCAGGTCCGGCACGATGCCCAGCCGCGCGCAGGCAAACGCCGCTGTCACCGCATTGCCGCCGAAGGCCACGGCAAAGTCGCGAGCGACCGTCTTCTCGTCACCCTGCGGTATCCGGTCCACCAGGAAGGTGATGTCGATATAGGCTTGTCCGATGAATAGGGCCTGCAAGGGGCAACTCCATGGGGCAGGGACTCAGGCGTTCTCACACCTGCAGCGTTAAGGTTGATCTAAGGTCTGCATGAAAGAGCGATCCCGTGCAACGTCGGGGAGGATGTGGCAGATAGGGGCGCAGGAAACTGGAAAGACGAATGAAGCAGACGCGCACCTACGAGTGGACGAAGCCCGGTGATCTGGCAACCACGATTGATGGATTGTCGGGCACCGATGTGGCGCGCGCCATGGCAGACGGGCGTGTGCCGGCAGCTCCCGTTGCCGATCTCATCGGTGTCACCGGATTTGAAGTGGCGCGTGGCCGGGTCGCCGTGGCCTTCGACCCTCAGGAATTCCATTACAACGCGCTCGGCACCGTGCATGGTGGAGTGATTGCAACACTCATCGACATCGCCACGGGGGCCGCAGTCCACTCGCTCCTGAAGGCCGGCCAGGGGTTCACGACGCTGACGCTCGAGGTCAAGTACCACCGCGCCATGACAGTCGGTTCAGGACGCCTGACAGCCACAGCTGAGGTGATCGCACGCGGCCGCGAGATCGTCACAGCCGAGGCGCGCGTCATTGATCGCAACGAGCGCCTCTTTGCAACGGCGACGTCAACCCTGATGACTTTTCGGATCCCCGACCCGGCCAATAAGACCAGTGAAGGCCATGAACGAGGCGCTTGACCCGCGGGGACATGTCACGGCTCTGTTACAGGAAGGTCGAGGCAGCTGACATGCACGGATTATGGTTGAGAGCAGGGGCGGCATGGGTTCCAGTAGCAGCCCTTCTTTATGCAGCTTCTGCGCAAGCCGACCAAGCGACGGCGGGCAAGCCCGATACCTCTTCTCCAGCGCCGGTGGTCGTGCGCGAGGGCACCCCCATCCCGGACGACCCTCCGCAACGGGCAGCACGCACCACGCCCCGTTCGCCAGCTGCAATGAGCCCCGTCGCACATCGCTGCTTTGTGCGTGAGGTCTCCGCTTTCCATGACCGCACACATGTGCGTTGCCACAATGCAGCCGACCAGCGACTGATCCAGTTCGCAGTGGATACCGCGCAACCGGTCGCCGAGACACTGTTGGTCAAGGCATGGCTGAGCATGCGGTCAGGCAAGCCACTGCGCATAGTTTATGCACCAACGCCTGACGTGAACCCTCCGAACTGCAAGCCGAGGAACTGTCGACGCCTGCTCGACGCGACCAACTAGAAATCGCTGGCAATACCTTTGACTTCCCAGTCGCCGTAGCGCGCAGGATCAGGGCCCTCGCGCCCGCCCAATTCGGGGGGAAGGGCTTTGCGATTGCGGTCAGCTTCCGCCCGTCGGGCTTCCGCTTCGGCCAACGCACGTTTGGCAGCCGCAGCAATTCGGGCGGCGATCTCGGAATCCTGATCCATTGTGTGTCCTCAACGCCTCATTCAAGCATCAATGCGCTGGTACGTCCATCGTCAACCATACAGATCACGCGACGCTTTTCCCCTTTCTGGCTAGTCTTTTGAGGGGAATGGGGGGAATTATGATTAACCCAACGAGAGCGATTATCGCTGCGGTTGTTTTTTGCAGCTTCGCGGTCACCGTGACGCAGGCAGCCAGTTTCGATCCGCAGGCAGCAACCGACGCATACCTCGCGTCAGTAGCTGACGAAGCAAGACAAAAGTCAGACGCATACTTCGAGGGCGGCTACTGGTTCATTCTGTGGAACGCGCTGGCCAGCATTGGCGCAGCCCTGCTCTTGTTGTTCACGCGCGCGTCAGTCGGCATGCGAAACCTCGCCGAGACCATCACGCACAGGCAGGGTCTGCAAACCTTCCTCTATGGACTTCAGTTCATAACGGTGACGTCGATCCTGACCTTCCCGCTCGCATACTGGCAGGACTTTGTGCGCGAACACGAGTTCGGGCTTTCGAACCTCACGCGCGCAGCGTGGCTGACGGAGTATGCAATCGGTTTCGCCGTGAACCTCGTCATGACCTCCGTATTCCTCGTTGCCCTCTACGGCGTCATACGCCGGACGGGCGAGGTCTGGTGGCTTTGGGCAACGGGCCTGACAGTGGGCTTCTTTGTCGTCTCGATCGCTGTTTCCCCTGTGTTCATTGCCCCGCTTTTCAATGAGTACAAGCCCATGCGCGAGGGCCCGCTGAAGGAAGAAATCCTGGCGATGGCGCGCGCCAACGGCATCCCTGCCGATAACGTGTACGAGTTCAATGCATCCAAGCAGTCCAAGCGGATCAGCGCCAACGTGTCGGGCTTTCTGGGAACGACGCGCATCTCGCTGAATGACAATCTCCTTGACCGCGGCACGCCGGCCGAGGTCAGGGCGGTCATGGCTCACGAGATAGGCCACTATGTCCTGGGTCACATGTACGAGATCATTTTGACCATGGCCGTCCTGGCTGCTGTGGCCTTCATCTTTATCGACATCGGGTTTGGAACACTGCACGCGCTGTTTGGCAGGCTGTGGGGCGTGCGCGACTTTGGCGACACGGCCGGGCTTCCGATCATCGTCATCATGGTTTCGCTTTTTGGCCTTCTGGCGACGCCTGTGACGAACTCGATGACGCGCGCAAACGAAGCCGAGGCCGATATCTTCGGCCTGAACGCGGCCCGCGAGCCGGATGGTTTTGCCACGATTGCGCTCAAGCTCGCCGAGTATCGCAAGCTTGACCCCACCCCCTGGGAAGAAGTGGTCTTCTATACCCACCCCTCGGCGCGCTCTCGGATCTACATGGCCATGCAGTGGAAGTCCGAGCAACCCGGCGCGACGCCTCCACAGCCGGAGAGCGCGAACCTCACGCCAGGCCTCGAGCAGGACCCGGTTCAGGGGCAGCAGTTCGAGACCCCCGAGTTTGCACCGATCGACGGGGCTGCTGAACCCCCGGCGTTTCAGGATTTTCCAGCGGCCGTCGGAGACCGCTGATCCGCCTTGATGCGCGGGCCGCGCACACCTACATCTAGGCGTGTGATGAACCCTCGGGCGACAACGCGATGAACTGGACAAGAACGGCAATCCTGCTGGCGGGCCTGACCGCCATGTTTATGGCGATCGGCAGCCTCATTGGTGGTGCAACGGGAATGATGGTGGCGCTGGCCATCGCGCTTGGCATGAATGCCTTTGCCTACTGGAATTCCGACAAGATGGTGCTGCGCATGTACGGCGCCACCGAAGTCGACCGCTCGAATGCGCCTGATCTCTTCGGTCTCGTTCAGGAACTGGCGCGAAGGGCCCAGCTGCCCATGCCGCGCGTCTACATCATGCAGAACGAACAGCCCAATGCCTTTGCCACAGGGCGTGATCCGGAGCACGCTGCCGTAGCAGTGACGACGGGCCTCATGGCCCGCCTCTCGCGCGAAGAGCTCGCTGGCGTGCTTGCGCATGAGCTTGCCCACATCAAGAACCGTGACACGCTCATCATGACGATCACGGCGACCATTGCCGGCGCCATCGGCATGCTGGCCAATTTCGCGATGTTCTTTGGATCCTCCAGCGACAACCGCAACAACCCGCTGGGCCTCGTGGGCACGATTGCGCTCGTCTTTCTGGCACCGATCGCAGCGGGCCTCGTTCAGATGGCGATCAGCCGGTCCCGCGAATACGACGCCGACCGCATGGGAGCGGAGATCGCAGGTCAGCCACTCTGGCTCGCCTCCGCGCTTCAGCGCATCGAGCAATCAGCGCATCGGGTTGTGAACGAGGACGCAGAGCGCAACCCGGCGACCGCCCACATGTTCATCATCAACCCGCTGGCCGGCCAGGGCATGGACAATCTCTTCGCAACCCATCCATCGACCGGCAATCGGATCGCCCGCCTTCAGGCCATGGCGCAGGAAATGCACGGCGCCGCTCAGGACGCGCCACGCCGCGGACCGTGGGGCTGATTGGCGCGCAACTCATCTCTCAAGTCGAAGCAGCCAAGGCCCGGCGCGCGTGACGCAGCGCTTCAGGTGCTGCACTCGGTGTTTTTTGGCGAGCGTCCGCTCTTTGAAGCATTGGAGCGTCACATAAGCCGTGCTGGTCTCGAACCCCGAGACACGGCCTTTGCCCGCGCCATTGTCATGACCGTCCTGCGTCGCCTTGGCGAGATTGATGCAATCATCGCCACTTTCCTGCGCGACCCCCTGCCAGTCAGGTCAGGGCCGGCCGAACTCATCTTGCGCATGGCTGCGGCGGAACTGCTCTTTCTCGATGTGCCGCCGCATGCAGCCGTGAGCTCCGCGGTCGATCTCGCAACGAAGGACCCGCGCGCGCGCCACTTCAAGGGCCTTGTCAATGCAGTCGCGAGGCGGATGGGTGCCGAGGGCAGGGACCTGGCCACGACCCTCGACGCCGAACAGCTCAGCATGCCGCCCTGGGCGTGGCAGATGCTCGTTGAGCAGCATGGCGAAGCCACCACCCGCGCCATTGCACGCGCGCACCTCACCGAACCACCGCTCGACATTTTCCTCGCGCGTGAAGAAGCCGGTTGGGAGGAGCGCCTCGGTGCCACGCGCTTGCCGACAGGCACCCTGAGGCGCCCGACCGGCGGAAGAATCGAGGACTTGCCGGGTTTCATGGGCGGCAGCTGGTGGGTTCAGGATGCGGCAGCCTCCATGCCCGCCCGCCTCTTGGGCGACGTGCGCAACCTCGAGGTCATCGATCTCTGCGCCGCGCCCGGAGGCAAGACCATGCAGCTCGCCGCTGCGGGCGCACGCGTGACAGCCATCGATCTGGACCCGGCGCGAATGGAACGCGTGCGCCAGAACGCCGTCCGATTGCATCTCGATATTCGCTGTGAAGTGGCCGACGCCCGCGTCTGGGCACCGGTCGCACCCGCGGATGCAGTGCTGCTCGATGCGCCGTGCAGCGCAACGGGAACGGTACGCCGCCATCCCGAGCTTCTCTGGCGCAAGGACAGGTCCGATCTCCTCGCACAGGCAGGTCTGCAGCACGACCTGCTCCGTTCGGCCGCCCGGATGGTCCGCCCAGGGGGGCAACTCGTCTACTGTGTCTGCTCACTGGCGCGTGAGGAGGGCGAAGAAGTTGTCGATGCCTTTCTGTCGGAGACGCGGGAGTTCAGCCGCAAGCCTGTCGATCCAGCCGAAGTCGGGGGCGAAAGCAACTTCCTGACCGAGGCGGGCGATCTGCGGACATTGCCCAGCCATTGGGCAGACCGCGGCGGGTTGGACGGGTTTTTTGCTTGTCGGCTGCGGAGAAATGGCTGACCTTCATTGCAGCGCGCGAAGCAACGCGGTAAGTCCCGAAGCATGAGGAAACCGCCCAAGATCGCCCCATCGATACTTGCCGCCGACTTCGCACGCCTCGGCGAGGAAGTCCGCGCGGTAGCCGCCGCCGGTGCCGATTACATCCATGTCGACGTGATGGACGGACACTTCGTGCCGAACATTTCCGTCGGCCCGCAGATGGTTCGCGCCCTCAGGCCCCACACGACCCTGCCGCTGGACGTGCACCTGATGATCGCACCGGTCGACCCGTACATCCGGGAGTTCGCTGAAGCGGGCGCCGACATCATCACGATACACCCCGAGGCCGGCCCCCATGCTCACCGCACGCTGCAGTTGATCCGCGCTGCCGGCAAGAGAGCTGGCGTTGCACTGAACCCGGGCTCGCCCGCATCGCTGATCGAGACCCTGATCGGGGACATCGATCTGGTTCTTGTCATGACGGTGAACCCGGGCTTCGGCGGCCAGAGCTTCATTCAGTCTCAGCTGGCCAAGATGAGACAAGTCCGCGACATGATCGACCGCTCTGGTCGTCCGATCGAACTCGAAGTTGATGGAGGCGTGAATGGTCAAACCGCCGTCCTTGCGGTCGAAGCCGGTGCTGACGTCCTTGTGGCCGGCACAGCAGTTTTCGGCGGAGACCCCGCCCTCTATGCCCGGAACATTGAACGCCTCAGGCAGTGACGCACCGTCGCAACCACAGCCCGCTGGAACCTACGTCTTCAGTGCATGGCGACATCGCAACGAGCTGCTGTCGGCCCTCGGGCGAGAAACACGCGCGGTTGCAGAAGAATGGCTCCACGCCACCAGCCTGTGGCAGCGCACGCTGGAAGGGCCAGCCCCCGACCGCCTCCTCGCGATGCCACGCAGTTTCTACCCGAAGAGCCCCGCGGAAGCCGAATTGTTGCTCATGGGGCGCTTCCGTCTCCCGGGCGGGGAGGCAACTGCGCGCGACGGTTCTCCCTTCTTCGTGTCACCGCCATCGCAGGCTTGGTCCGAGAGCCTCCACGCCTTCCATTGGCTTCGTCATTTCGACGCTGGCGGATCGGAGCCTTTCCAGGAGCACCTGCGCCAGCTGATCGCGCACTGGCTGCGTAATTATGGTGACTGGCACGACCTGGCCTGGCGCCCACATGTCATCGCCCGACGCTTGATGACCTGGGCGACCTTCGGACGCCTCGTGCTGGCGAATGCCGACATTCTGTTTCGCGCGCGGGTCCTCTTGTCGATGGCTCGCCAGGCAAGGCATCTCGCGCGCACCGCACATCTTGCCCCGCCGGGCATGCCTCGGCTGACTGCCGCCATTGGTCTTGCCCAGTCTGGCATTTGCCTTCCCGATGGCGAAGCCCGAATGTCGCGAGGCCTGCGTATGGTGGCGAGAGAAATATCGCTCCAGATCCTGCCGGATGGCGGTCATGTCACGCGCAGCCCCGAAGCGCTTCTCGAGGCCGCGAGCGACCTCTTGGCGCTTGTCGATGCAATGACACAGCGCCAGTTGCTGGTCCCGGTGACCATTCGGCGTGCGCTGGACCGGATCTATCCCACCATCAGCCTCCTGCGCCATCAGGACGGCAGGCTTGCGCTTTTCAACGCAGGCAGTGAAGGCATGGACGGGTGGGCCGAGACAATCCTGTCCCAGGCAGCAACCCGTCACCGATCCGCCCAGCAGGCGCCTCAATCCGGTTATCAGCGGCTTGAGTGCGGCAAATCTCTCGTGCTCGTCGATGCAGGCCCTCCGCCGCCATCCGAGCTTTCGACCGACGCGCACGCCGGCACATTGTCGTTTGAGTTCGATGCCGCCGGCGAGCGCCTGATCGTGAATTGCGGAACTTCCAGAACCAAGGGCGACGCGTGGCAGCAGGCAATGCGCGCGACAGCCGCCCATTCAACCCTGGTTGTCAGCGACATGTCGTCGGCAAACATCGTTCCGCCTGGATGGGCTCGAAGGTTGCTCGGGGTACGTCTGCTCGATGGCCCGATCGATGTGCGTTGCCGCCGCAGGGAAACGGACCAGGGTGTGACCCTGGCCATGACCCATGATGGTTACGGCCACCTTGGCGTAATACACGAGCGCACACTGCATCTGTCCCACGACGGGCTTGAGTTGCGGGGTGAGGACAGCCTGGTTGGTGCCCCCGAACGAGATCTGCCAGCCTTTGTTGTTCGCTTCCACCTGCACCCGGGTATACGTGTCCTGCACACGGATGCAGGGATGGCCCTGGCCACGCAGGCCGGCGCAGTGTGGCTCTTCGGGACGGACGGCAGTGTTGAGGTCACAGATAGCGTGTACCTGGGTCACGCGAACCAGATCAGGAAAACGCAGCAGCTCGTGCTCTCGCCCAAGCCGGGTCACCGGGTAGGACCGGTGAAATGGTCACTGCGGCGAGGCGAAGGCCACGAGCCATCGGAACCCCCAGCCAACTGAGGCACTGTCGCGCTTGGACGCACTGCTTGCGCCGTGCTATCCCGCGCCCGCCTCCAAGCAGGAAAGGTGCGGATCAAATGTCGGTTTCCGGTCTACGGCAAGTGCGCAGGGCCTTGATTTCTGTCTCGGACAAGGCCGGATTGGTCGAGTTCGCGCAAGCACTGGTCAAGCGCGGCGTTGAACTCGTTTCGACAGGCGGCACAGCCAAGGCTCTCGCGTCAGCGGGTCTTGCCGTGACCGACGTGGCCGCCGTTACAGGTTTTCCGGAAATGATGGACGGCCGGCTGAAGACGTTGCATCCAAAGGTTCACGGAGGGCTCTTGGCGCTGCGCGACGAAGAAAGCCACGCCCGGGCGATGCAGCAACATGGCATCCAGGGCATCGACCTTCTTGTTTGCAATCTTTACCCGTTCGAGGAGACCGTCGCCCGCAAGGCTGGCTTCGCCGAGACCATAGAAAACATCGACATTGGCGGCCCCGCAATGATCCGGGCTGCGGCCAAGAACCATGGCTACGTTGCTGTGATTGTCGACGTCGAGGATTACGCAGCGGTTCTTGAGGAAATGGAGCGCAATGCCGGCGCGCTGACGCTGGACACGCGCAAGCGCCTTGCCGCACAAGCCTACGCCCGAACCGCAGCCTATGACGCTGCCATCGCCACGTGGTTTGAAAAAGAACGCGCCGCCGCGACGCCTGCAGCCGATCATGCGCCGCCTCGCCGCGTCGCCCTCGCCGGTCGCCTGCGGCAGGGTCTGCGCTATGGCGAGAACCCGCATCAATGGGCAGCCTTTTATGCTTCCGGCGAGCACCGTTACGGCGTCGCCACCGCCCGCCAGGTGGGCGGCAAGGAATTGTCGTACAACAATATCAACGACACGGATGCCGCCTACGAATGCGTGGCCGAATTGGGAGACGGTCGCCCGGCCGTCGCCATCATCAAGCATGCCAACCCCTGCGGTGTTGCAACGGGAGCAACGCTCGCCGATGCCTACCGTTTGGCCCTGCGCTGCGACCCCGTGAGCGCCTTTGGCGGCATCGTCGCTTGCAACCGAAAGCTGGACGCCACAACGGCGAGCGACTTGGCGAAGATCTTCACGGAAGTCATCATCGCCCCCGATGCCGACGATGAAGCGATCAAGATCCTGGCCGCAAAGAAGAACCTGCGTCTCCTGCTCGCTGGCGGCGTACCGGACCCGGCAGACCCTGGCGTGATCCTGCGAAACGTATCGGGTGGCTTCCTCGTGCAGTCACGGGACGCAGGCCGAGTGTCCGAAGCGCAGCTTCGGGTTGTGACAAGGCGCAGGCCCACCGATTCCGAACTTGCCGATCTCATCTTCGCCTTCCGCGTGGCCAAGCACGTGAAGTCCAACACCATCGTCTACGCAAAGGACGGCGCGACAGTTGGCATCGGAGCAGGCCAGATGAGCCGCGTGGATTCCGCCCGCATCGCTGCCTGGAAAGCGGAAGAGGCCGCAAAAGCTGCCGGTCTTTCCATATCGCTGGCAAAGGGCTCCGTCGTGGCATCAGACGCCTTCTTCCCCTTCGCCGACGGTTTGTTGGCTGCCGCCGAAGCCGGCGCCACAGCGGTGATCCAGCCCGGAGGCTCCATGCGCGACGATGAAGTCATCGCCGCTGCCGACGAGCGCAACCTCGCCATGGTCTTCACAGGAATGCGGCACTTCCGGCACTGACGGGCGCTTCTGGCGTGCAAGCGGCAACACCAAGGCGATCGCAAGGCTGACTGACATGAATCTCCCATGGGACGCAGCCATCGCGGCATTGGTCGCAGCCCTGCTTCACGCGACCTGGAATGCAGTCCTCAAGAGTGGAAATGATCGGCTGCTCGACGCCTCCCTGCTGTTCGTGGTGGCTGGCGCATTGGGCATCCTTTCGACCCAGTTCGTCGCACCTGTCGACCCCTCGGCATGGAAGTGGATCGTGGCCACCTCCCTCCTGCACGTTCCTTACGTATGGTTCCTTGCGCGCGCCTACGAATTGGGCGAGCTCAGCCACGTCTATACGATTGCCCGAGGCCTGCCACCGGTCATGGTGGTGACGTTGGCAGCGACACTGCTGGGCGAGGTGCCAACCGCAATGGGCATGCTGGGAGTCGTCATGATCAGCCTCGGCATACTGGCTGTTGGCATGACCCCGGGGGCACATGCAAGAAGCACCCTGTTGGCAATAGCGGTAGCAGTAACCATCACGCTCTACACACTGTCTGATGGCATCGGTGTGCGCACCTCCGGCAGCCCCATGGCATACACGGGTTGGATTTTCTTCGGATCCGCGCTGACCTGCATGGCGATGTCTTTTGCGCTGCGCGGCACGGCCGTGATCGCCTACGCCCGGGTCTATTGGAGACGCGCGCTCATGGGAGGCGTCCTGTCCTTCATTTCCTACGGCCTTGTGCTGTGGGCGATGACGCAAGCCTCGATCGGAGGCATCAGCGCCTTGCGAGAGACATCGGTCGTCTTCGCGGCCCTGTTGGCGATGGCGCTGTTGGGCGAGCGGTCAAGCCCCATGCGCCTCGCAGGGGCCATCACCGTCGCTGCAGGGGCCGTTGTTCTGAAACTTGCCTGATCAGGCGAGCAGGTCCCGGATCTGACCCGCAGCAAGCGTCAAGCGCGCTACCGTAAATGTGCCAGACCGCTCAAGATCAGTGACAAGCGCTGCAACGCGCGCAACCGGATTACGATTCACCT
>JBEIFU010000059.1:0-12821 GCA_040382295.1 Alphaproteobacteria bacterium | reverse complement strand
TGGCCGATCCAGGTGACGCCGTTGCGCGTGCCGGTCGCAAAGCCATAGGCCCAGCCGTCCAGGCCATCAGCATTGGCGAAGTGGCGCGCGTGCATTTGCTGCATTGCTGGCTGGCCGAGGATCGCAGAGTTCTCGTTGTCGAGATGGGCGCGCATGAACCTTGCCATGTCACCAGCCGTTGTAACGAGGTCGCCAGCCGGGGCAATGCGCGAGATATCGAACGACCCCGGCCTGAACCCGTCGCCGCCCGAAGACCTGAAATGGGGCGTAGCCATGGTCGGTGGCAGTGGATACGGAATGCCGAAGCTCGACGACGTCATCGCCAGCGGCTGCAGGATGCGCATGCTGGCGTAAGCGCCGAATTCCTCGCCGCTGACATTCTCGACGATTTGGCCGGCCAGCGCGATGCCGTAGTTCGAATAGGCAATGACCTTGCCGGGTGGCAGGACGCGCGCGGGCATGGCGCGGGCGAGATGCTGGGCGAGAGTCTCAGGCGGCGCGCCCATCGGGGCAGCTATGCCAAGATAGCGATCGTCGAAGCCGGCCGTATGGGTCAGGAGATTGGCAAGCGTTACGGGGACAGGAAAATCCCCGCCAATCCGGAACGCGGTAAGGTAGGTATTCACGTCGGCGTTCAAGTCGACCGAGCCCTGCTCGACCAACTGCATGACCGCCGTCGCCGTGATCAGCTTCGACACCGAGGCTACGCGAAACCGCGTCACATCCGGATCAACGGGCATACGCGTGCGGACATCGGCATAGCCGTAACCGGCCTTGTGGGTGACTTCGCCGTTCTGGATGATCGCAACAGCAGCTCCCGGAACCTCGGCACCGTTCACGAGGCTGCGGAAGAGGCCGTCGACATAGCTCCGGATCTCGGGGGTGGCGGTCGAAGCTGCTGGCGCGATAGCGCCGGGATCGGGCAGCTGCTCCGGTGAAGGCTGCTCACCGAAAGTCACCGGCTTCCTGTTCAGCGGTCCGGCCTCATCCAGCGGCGGGGCTTCGAGGGCGGGTGCCGCGAAACCCTCAGCGCCGGTCTGCGCAGAAGCCGTTGCCGCGACAACGCAGGCCAAGACAGCAAGGAGGAAGAAGCGCATCGTGTGCATCGAGACCGAGGAGTCCACCTGGAGATTCAGCAAAAGCTAGCGGTGTATGCTTCGTTCTGCCACAGTGCATTTGTTGCACAGGGCGTGGGCCTGCTCGCCTGTCAGGGGAACGAACGCGAACAGCTGTGGTTTTCCCGCCATGCCCGATCATGAATCGTTGGCGGCCCTGCGACAGGACGGCCCACTCATCGAGGACCAGCAGCGCCAGCAGCCTTGAACCAGCCGTGCTCCAAAGCCAAAAAATAATGCCATTTCTGTGGGTTAGGCCGAAGAGCTGCCCTGCCCCGCACATCACAAAAGGTTCACCGAAACATGGTCTATGCGCATGGCCGAGGCCGGAACATGGGTGTTCCTGCGCCCGGATCCAGACGATCCAAACAGACAACGGGGTCTTGCATGAACATGAAACTGGGTTTTGCTGCCACGCTGGCGATGTCGGTCGCCACGTCGGCCGCCATGGCTGCGGACGATTTCGATCCGCGCTTCAAGGAATATCAGCAGACGTCAGGCGTCTCGGGCACGATCAAGTCGATCGGTTCGGACTCGCTGAACAACCTGATGACACTCTGGGCCGAAGACTTTCAGAAGATCTATCCATCCGTGAAGATCGAAATCGAAGGCAAGGGTTCATCGACGGCCCCGCCGGCCCTGATCGCCGGCACGGCTCAGTTCGGACCGATGTCGCGCCCGATGCGCCCAGCCGAGCTCGACGCATTCGAATCGCGTTACGGCTACAAGCCGACCGAGATGAAGGTTGCGGTCGACGCCCTCGCCGTCTACGTGAACAAGGACAATCCGCTCAAGTGCCTCGGCCTCGGCCAGCTTGACGGCATCTTCTCAATCACGCGCAACACGGGCTCGCCTGCGATCACGAAGTGGGACCAGGTCGGCCTCACGGGTGAATATGCGGGCAAGACAATCTCGCTCTTCGGCCGCAATTCGGCCTCGGGCACCTACGGCTACTTCAAGGAAGTGGCGCTCCTCAACGGCGACTATCTGCCCTCCGTCAAGGAGCAGCCGGGTTCCTCGGCCGTCGTGCAGGGTATCGCCGCCGACAAGTTTGCCATGGGCTACTCGGGCATCGGCTATCGTACAGCCGACGTGCGTCCGCTCCAGGTTTCTGGCCGTGATGGCACCTGCTTCGAACCGTCGAAGGCCAACGCCTATACGGGCAAGTATCCGATCTCGCGCTTCATGTTGATGTACATCAACAAGAATCCGTCGGCTGCCCTTGATCCGCTCCGCACCGAGTTTGCCCGCTTCATCTACTCGAAGAACGGCCAGCGTGCGACGGTGAAGGACGGATACTATCCGCTACCCTACGTGGTTGCGCAGCAGGATGCAGCGCGCCTCGGCGTGAATTAAGGTACCCATTAGGGTGCTGACGATTGGGCCTGGCCGCGCATCAGCCTGTGCGGCCAGGCTTCCTTCGGAGCCTGGGGAGGCTCTTTGAAGCGAGCAAGGCGCCGATATACAATCGGCGGCTTTCCGGGGGAGACACGTTCGGTGACTGCCAATTCTTCCAGCAAGACGGGAAGCGCCCGTCCAGCGTCGGTGCTCTACCAGCGCCCCAAGAAGACCAAATCATCTGTGCTGTTTACGGATGCGGCGGCGGGGTGGAGCATTCGCATCGGTGGCACGCTGGTCATCATTGCTGTCTTCACGATCATGTTGTTCCTCGTCTACGTGGCGTCGCCACTGCTCGACAATGGCCGGGTTGAAGGCAGCCGTGAATTTTCGGTGGGCAACGCCGGCACGGTCGTCAACACGCACATGGACGAACACCAGACCCTTGTCGTGCGCATGGCGGACACAGGCGCAGTCGATGGATTTCATGCCGCGACCGGCAAACCCATCAATTTGCCGCAGTTCGACTTTGGCGGTCTCGTGGCGTCAAGCTTTGCGCGTACATTGCTGGGTGACGACATCATCTTTGGCTTTCCCGATGGCACAGTGCGCACGGCGCGCATCGACATTCATCCCAAGGTCATTTCGGAGGCAAACGCCCCGAAAAACATGGAACCCATCGATGCGCGCGACTTCACCGATGGCAAATTGATCTACACGCGCATCCCGGGCCAATTCCGCAAGGTCGATCCCTCGCTGGTTTTGGATGCGCCGATCCAGATCGCGCCCTCTGGCACGCCGATCGTGAAGATGGATTTCCGCGTGGGCGGCACGATGGAGCGGCCTCTGCGCACTTTCGTCACACTGGATGCCACAGGCAAGATCCGCCTGTCGCAGGCCTACAGCGAACTCAACATGATGACCGGGGAACTGTCGACCCAGCTCAGCAATGCCGAGATCCCGCTCGCAGCCAAAGTCGAGGATGTACATTCGATCCTGCTCAACACGCAGGCAGACCGCGTCATCGTCGCCATGAAGGACGGGACGGTCTATCGGTTCAATACGCGCAACTTCGCGAAGCCTCAACTCGCCGAGACCACACGAGTTCTTCCTGCTGGCGTCGCCCTGTCGGCGATCGCCTACCTGAACGCCGAAAACTCGCTTGTCGTTGGCGGCGCGGACGGCTCCATCGCGATCTGGTTTGGCGTTGACCGCAAGAGCAGGGATACGACCGATGGCGTCGTCGTCACAAAGGTGCATGCCGACTTCGCACCCCAGCCTGCGGCCATCACCGACATCCGGGTCAGCCAGCGTACGCGCCTGTTTTCGACAACAGACGCGAAGGGCAATGTGTGGGTCCGTCATGGCACCACCGAGCGGACATTGCTTGAACTGCCGGGTACGCCTGACACCAGTGGTCTTGTCGCAACTGTGTTCGCCGCAAAGGATGACGGTATCCTGGGGATCGGCAACAATGGCAAGGTAACGCTCTGGGGGCTCAGCATTCCGCACCCGGAGACAACGCTCCAGTCCCTGTTCGGCAAGGTCTGGTACGAAGGCTATTCGGAACCACAGTTCGTGTGGCAGTCGACATCAGGCACGGATGCAGCCGAACCGAAAATCTCCCTCATCCCGCTGATCTTCGGCACATTCAAGGCGGCGATCTACTCGCTGATGCTTGCCATTCCCATCGCCCTTTTTGCAGCGGCCTATACGTCCGAATTCGTCAATCCGCGCACGCGCGCCGTGGTGAAGCCCATCATGGAGTTGATGGCAACCCTTCCATCGGTTGTGGTTGGTTTCGTGGCCGCCCTTGTGCTGTCCCCGATTGTCGAAAACTGGATTGCCGCCATCGTGATCGCCTTTGCGGTGATCCCGCTAACCGTCATCACGGTGTCCTATCTCTGGCAATTGATGCCGGACAGCCTGTCGAACCTTCTTGATGGCGTGCCAAAGCTGTTTGCCTATCTTCTGGCGATCGCGGCAGCGGTTTGGATGTCGATCCTTGCGGGTCCGTTCATCGAGAGCTTGTTCTTCGGTGGGGACTTCAAGAAATGGACGACCGGCGAAGGCTCGGGGCAGCCCTTCCTGTTCATCCTGCTTGTTCCGGCATCCTTTGTGATTGCGATCCTGGTGACCCGCCCCCTGTTCAACATCGCCTATCGCGAGCGGCTTCGTGAATTGCCGCGCCTGGCGGCAGCCTTGCGCGAGCTGGCCGGATGGCTTCTGCTGATCGTGCTGGCGTTGGGCATTGCCTACGGCTTGTCCATGCTTCTTGCCGAAGTCGGCTATGACGCCCGCGGCGGAATTGTCGACGACTATGTCCAGCGCAACGCCCTGGTCGTGGCCTTCGCGATCGCCTTCGCCGAAATCCCGATCATCTATACGATTTCGGAAGACGCGCTGAATGCCGTTCCAAAATATCTGAGGTCGGGATCGCTGGCCTGCGGCGCGTCGAAGTGGCAGACCACGGCCTGGATCGTCATGCCTACAGCAGCCTCGGGCATATTCTCGGCCATCATGATCGCCCTCGGGCGCGCAGTCGGCGAGACCATGATCGTCGTGATGGCCACCGGCAACACGCCGGTCATGGACATCAATATCTTCAACGGCCTGCGAACCTTGTCGGCAAACATCAACGTGGAACTACCAGAGGCCGTTCGGGATTCGACCCTGTATAGGACTCTTTTCCTATGTGCGCTCGTGTTGTTCGCGATGACCTTCGTCATCAACACCATCGCAGAGATCGTCAGGCAGCGCTATCGCAAGCGCGCAGCGCAGCTGTAAGGATCGGGAGCGCACCATGACCGAAGCAACAACCCACGCTGCCGCCACCGCAACCCCTCTGCCAGCGGTCCGCCGCCGGATCAGCAGCGACCTATCGGCACGTGGTGAACCCTATGTCTGGATGATGGGGGCTGCTCTTATGATCGGCCTCGGCATGATCATGGGCCTGCTCGGCTATGTGTTCTATGTCGGCGCCATCACGTTTTGGCCGCAGCAACTGGCCACGGTGACGACGCTTGATGGGCGCACGATCACCGGCGAGGTCTTCCGCAGCGAGGACTACCGCGTTCCGGACGCAGTGCTGGAAAGCCTGCCGGCAGAGACACGCGCGAAGATCGCCGAAAACCTCGGCATTGCGCGCCGCACGATGTATCGCGTCGGAAACTACGATCTTTTCGGCGAAGACTTCGTCTGGGTCTCGGATTTCGAGAAGAAAAGTGTAACCTTTGACCGTGAGATGTTTTTCGTCGAACGTCTCGAGTGGGGCGCTTTCATCGGCAAGGTGAAGGTCATTGACCTAGACGGAAAGACCGTCTCCAAACCCGACCTGAAGTCCCTGACGGCTGCGGTGCGGGCGGGAGAAGTCCGCAGGCGCGCGATCGATGCGATCGAGAAGGGCGCGATCAACGACGTCAACCACGCGCTGGAAGAGCTGCGCCTCGACATACGGCGGGCCGAGATCGACTACGGGGCCTCGAGCGCTGAAGTCCAGGCCGAGAAGCTTCGCGTGGAAAAGGAAAGCAACGCCCTGCGCGCGCAGTTTGCGGTGCTCGAGAAGAAGGTGACGGCCCTTCGATCGACGGATGGCCGCTTCACGATCACGCTCGAGGCAATCGACGGCCGCACCAAGACCTTGTCGCTCTCGCGGATCGTCCGGCTGTACCCAGCCAATGCCATGACATCGGACCAGAAATGGAGTGTCTATTTTGGCCGCTGGATCGAGTTCCTGACAGCAGCACCGCGCGAGGCGAATACCGAAGGCGGCATCGTGCCAGCGCTTGTCGGTACCCTGACGATGATGGTCCTGCTGAGCCTGGCAGTCGCGCCCTTCGGCATCGTGACAGCCCTCTATCTGCGTGAATACGCCAAACAGGGCCCGCTGGTATCGTTCATTCGCATCTGTGTGAACAACCTGGCGGGTGTTCCCTCGATCGTTTACGGCGTCTTCGGCCTCGGCTTCTTCTGTTACGTGCTGGGCGGCTCGATCGACCAGATCTTCTATCCGGAACGCCTGCCCGCTCCAACGTATGGGACGGGCGGTATCCTCTGGGCATCACTGACCCTGGCACTGCTGACGGTGCCCGTGGTGATCGTGGCGACGGAAGAGGCCCTTGCAGCTGTTCCGCGCTCGATGCGCGAGGGATCGCTGGCCTGCGGAGGATCAAAATGGCAAACCATCTGGCGCATCGTGCTGCCGAGCGCAGCGCCCGGCGTGATGACCGGCCTCATTCTGGCCATGGCCCGTGGGGCTGGTGAAGTCGCACCGCTGATGATCGTGGGCGTCGTGAAGCTGGCGCCGGAACTGCCGATCGACTTCACGGCACCATTCGTGCACTTCGACCGCAGCTTCATGCATCTGGGCTTCCACATCTATGACGTGGGTTTCCAGTCGCGAAACTCGGAGGCGGGACGCCCGATGGTATTCGTGACCACATTGCTGCTGATCGGCCTTGTTGTTTCGCTCAATGCGTTCGCCATCATCGTGCGCGAGAGGCTGAAGCGGGCCTACCAGGTCGGATCATTCTAGAGGTTTGGGGGAGAACCGATGAGTACCCGCATGACACAAGCAAAGGCCGATGATTTCGGGTCGACGGTCTATCATCCCGTGGAAGGCTCCGGTGCTGTCAGCATCGAGGTCAAGGACTTCAATCTCTGGTACGGCGAGTCTCAGGCGCTCTGGGGTAACACGCTGAACATCTACAAGGGCCTCTGCACGGCGCTGATCGGGCCATCGGGCTGCGGCAAGTCGACCCTCCTGCGCTCGATGAACCGGATGAATGACCTGGTGGACAACGTGAAGACCACGGGGCAGATGACGCTTGAGGGCGAGCCGATCTTTGGCCCTCGCGTCGACGTCATAGCCCTGCGCAAGCGCATGGGCATGGTTTTCCAGAAGCCGAACCCCTTCCCGATGTCGATCTACGAGAACGTGATCTATCCGCTGCGCGTGGACGGCGTGACCAATCGCAAGCTTCTGCGCGAGACAGCCGAGGCGGCGCTCAAGGGCGCCGCCTTGTGGGAAGAGGTCAAGGACCGCATCGACCAGAGCGCCCTGGGCCTGTCGGGCGGTCAGCAGCAGCGCCTGTGCATCGCGCGCGCCATCGCCGGCAATCCGGAAGTCCTGCTGATGGACGAGCCCTGCTCGGCACTTGACCCCATCGCGACCTCGAAGATCGAGGAGCTGATCGACGAGCTGAAGGGTACCTACACGATCGTGATCGTGACCCACAACATGCAGCAGGCCGCCCGCGTATCCGACAACACGGCCTTCATGTATCTCGGTCGCCTCATCGAGTACGGGGACACGAAGGCCATGTTCGAGAAGCCCAAGGTCAAGCGGACCGAAGACTATCTGACCGGCCGCTTCGGCTAGCTACAATTGCGCTGCGCCAGCCATGGCGCAGGCCCTGACGTGCCAGCGACCCCGGGTGCAGACCCGGGGTTTTTTGCTTGTTCGGCGGCGCAACGAAGCCCGCCTGTCGTGACCACTGAAAAAAATGCGCACGTGGTGCGTTCACATACTTGTCATAAAGCGCACAATGTGCATATTAAGCATAGCAGAGCACGCGGGATCGGCCCGTCGTGGGGAAGCTGCGGTCCATTCTGGCGGATTTATCCCGTTTTCTGGGACCCGTCAGGGAAAGGAATGCACGACCATGAAGAACTCATTTCCATCCGCTGTCTGGGTCATCCTGGCGCCGCTCTGGCCGCTCCTGGCCCTCGGAATTGCCTACGCGGCTCTCTACGCAACGCGTATGTGAGCCGCTCGGGCAAAAAGCCCGAACGGTCACAAGAAAGGGCAGGACGGAGCAATCCGCCTGCCCTTTTTCATGTCATTCCATCGGTCTATCGCGGATCAGTTGGCAGGAGCAGGGATTTCGACCGCGGCGGGCGGCGCTTTACGTCCGGGGGCCAGGGCCTCAAGCACCGTGTCATAGCGCGCGATCTGGCGCAGGCTTGACGACTTCTCGACATAGCCGCGGGCCTCGAGCTGCTTCTGGAAATCAGGCATGTGCGCCGCGCCCCACGGCAGATAGATCAGGCTGAACTGTGCCTCGTACCTGTCGAGGGCAGCCAACGCCTTCTTGTTTCGGGCGATCAGCAACTCGTCCATCGCTGCCATGATTTCGGCCTGCGTGAAGGACTGCGTGACACCCATGTATTGCTGAAGGGCCTCGTCCAGCGTGCTGCTCTGGAAAATGCCACCCACGGCCTCGATGAACTTGCGGGTCCCGGGCGTGAGGTCAGAGATATCGGCGTCAGCGAAGACCACGAATGGCTTGGCCGGATCAACAGCGGGCTGCGGCTCGCCGGGCGGCAGGTCCAGCCGGTTGGAGTTGCGCAGCATCTCCTGGAAATCGCCCTGCGATTCAAGGCCCATGCCCCGCGCGGCATTTTCATAGCTGGGACTTGCCTTCAGCACCCCTGCCCTGTCGGTGACACCCTCGGCCAGCACAAGCGCCGTCGGAGGGATGCTGGCGTAGAGATCTCGGTAGAACTGCGGATCACCGATATGCACCATGCCCACGAGGCGCACTTCACGGTCGCCCTTGACCAAGATCGTCTCTCGCACCTCGAGCCCCTGACCGCCGAACCGCAGGTAGCCGCCGGTCTGCTGCTGCAGCATGACGGGAATGGCCGTAATGATGGCAGCTATGGGTACGATCAGCAGAACCAACGCTGCAATCGGGGCAGCGATAAGCGTTCTGAGGACGAGGCGCTCATGGACCGGCAGGTCGGCAGTCCTGATCAGGAAAGTGCCATAGCTCAGCCTATTCATGACCAAGCCAAAGATAATCGATGCGAACGCAATCGCATCGATTGGCAGCATGGTCGCCGGATCCATCATCGACCAGGTCACGCCTGGCGCGCCCGCCATCTGCCACAACATGACCAGCACGCCTGGCAGCAGTGTCAGCTTCGGCAGATGCGGCACCAGGATAAGCAAGGCGATCAGGATGAGCCCGAGGACCAGGGACAGGCCGGAAAGCTGCGTACGAAAGGCAAACAGGGCGCTCGTCATCGGTGACTGGAACAGGAGCCCATCGACGACGCCCAGCGCCGTGGCCGCGAGGGTCACAAGGAGGAACGCGTTGGCGATGAAAACAGGAATGGCCAGCGCAAAGCGCCTTCCGGTGGCGAAATTGGACATCGCAGCAATCGATCCTTTCGACGATGGATCCTCATGGTAAGCGCTTGCAGAGCAACCCAAAATCCCTTTCGCCCCTGAGGCGAGTAAACTTTTTGTCGTTCTGCTCTGAGGTGTACGCCGCCTCGCACTCAAGACCTGAAGCAGCGGAGCTGCGGCAAAGTGACGATCAACCGTTTCCCTTATGCAACAGCGCCAGCGCATTGCTCGGTGTCCAGAGAACTCTTCAAGCAACTGTCATGGTTCTGTCATCGTCCGCGGAGAAACTCCCCGCGTGAAAGGCGGCAGTGCCTGTCACATCATTTTTTGGCGCATTGCTGCCATTTTTCGACTTAACCGACGACCTTTGATTGGGGGATCTAGCATGAAGAAGACCATTTGGCTCGCGACCACGGCGCTTGTGGCGATGAGCGTTGTGGCAGCGCCGGCGATGGCCGGTCGTTCAAGCCACGACCAGCGCGCTTCCGAAATCGCGGACCTGAAGGCCCGCCTCGAGAAGCTTGAGCAGGAAGCGGCAACCGCGAAGGCCGAAGCCGAAGACGCCGCGATCGCAAACGGTGCGCGCCTGAAGCAGATCGAAGACACGCAGTACGCAGTCCAGTGGTCCTTCGCTGATGGCCGCCCGTCCGTCCGCTCGGGCGATGGCCGCTTCGAACTGGCCTTCCGCGGTCGCGTCCAGCTGGACTGGGCCTCTTTCAACCAGGACATCAATGACTTCGGTGCCGGTTACAGCTGCGCTACGGCGTCGCCGGATGCGCGGTGCGACCTGGGAAGCGGCACGGTCTTCCGCCGCGTTCGCTTCGGCGTCGAGGGCAAGGTGTTTCGTGACTTCATCTACGAACTGCGCTTCGATTTCGGCGGCACGGACGTAGAAGGCGCGGGCATCATCAATATCGCACGCCTCGGTTACACGGGCATCCCCGGTCTTCGCATCCACGCCGGTGCAATCCAGCCGATCGTGACAATGTATGACGCCACCTCGTCAGCCGAGCTGACCACGATGGAGCGCCCGCAGGTGATCACCGCCCTCGTCGGCGCCTTTGGTGGCGACAACGGCCGTATCGGTCTGGAGGCGACCTACCAGAAGGAAGGCCTGCTCTATCCGGAAGACAATTTCGTGATCTCCGGCGCCCTGACGGGCGACCGGGTGGCCACGAACCGCGGGTCCGCTGATCGCGACGAGAACACGCAGATCCTCGGCCGTCTGGCCTACCGCTTCTTCTCGGACGGCGTCTCGAACGCGCAGATCGGCATGAGCGGGGCCCAACTGCAGTCTGGTCGCGGCACCACCCCTGGAACGGCTCGAACGATCCAGCTCGAAGCACGTCCGGAAATTCGCGTGACCGGGCAGCGCTTCGTCGACACCGCCGCGCTTGCCATCGAGCCAGATCAGGGTGCCATGGCCTACGGCTTCGAGTTCGGCGCCAACTGGCAGAACCTCTACCTCGCAGCGGAGTGGTACAAGTTCGACCTCGACGCCCGGAACACTGCTGCAGATCCGGAGTTCTCCGGGTGGTACGTTGAAGGTGAGTGGATCATCACCGGCGAAAACAAGCGTTACGCTGCTTCTGCCACCAACAACAACATCGCGGTGTTCCGCGGTCCGTCGATTGCGGCCCCCTGGTCGCTGGGCGGTGGCATCGGTGCCTGGTCACTCCACGGCCGCTACAGCACGCTCGATCTGAACTGGAACGAGGGTGTTGCAGGCGCCGCGGCTCCGGTCGGTGGCGTGCGTGGGGGTGAGTCCACCCACAAGATCCTGGGCGTGACGTGGTACATGAACTCCAACGTCAAGATGATGGCCGAGTACAATATGGTCGAGATCGAGCGCCTCAGCTCTACCGGCACGAGCCTCAATGCGGACTTCGACATCGTCCAGGGCCGCATGATGTTCACGTTCTAAGAACGTGCAGACTGCCTCTCTCCGCTCCAACACGGCGGAGAGAGGTTCCTCTACAGAACCCTCTGACTGACCCCGCTACAGCGGGGTTTTTTTGCGTTCAAACTGCCAATGCGGCGTCGCGGATGACGGCCTGAACCCGCCGCTTGCCTTGCCACTCATCGACTTTCAGCGTCGCCGCGACATGAAGGCGGCGGCCAGCGTGTTTCAGCAACAGCGCGCCCAACTCGGTTTCAACGCACTTGAAGGCAATCGCACCAAGGCGCGCGCCGTCCTGTGACTGCAGTGTACAGCGGACATGCTGCTCGCCCACGATCGACGTCCAAGCGACAGCGAGGAACGGCAGGGCAAAGACCGGCTCGGCATTGCCTGCCCCATAGGGCCCGCAGCGGGCGACAAGGTCGCAGAAGGCCTCGGTGGCGCCACCTGCCGATACCGCACCATCGATGACAAGTTCCCTTCCCTCGGTCGATGCCGCGCATGCGGCGGCCAACCGTTCGGACAGAAACGCGCGCAGGTCCGCGATCCTGGCAGGGTCAACGGTCAGTCCGGCGGCCATGGCGTGACCTCCACCATTGATCAGCAGCCCCTGTTCGCGGGCGGCGACGATGGCTGTGCCCAGATCAACACCGTTGACTGAGCGCCCGGAACCCTTGCCGACACCATCGTTCACCGCAATCACGATGCTGGGCTTGGCGTATTTGTCCTTCAGCCGCGAGGCCACGATGCCGATCACGCCGGGATGCCAACCCTCGCCTTGTACGACAATGACAGGGCTTGCGCGCAGCATCGGGTCTGCCTCGACACGGGCGAAGGCCTCGAGCTGGATCGCCTGTTCGATGAAGCGGCGCTCCTGGTTCAGGGCATCGAGTTCACGGGCGATCGCCAGCGCCTCGTCGCGGTTGTCGGTGGCAAGCAAGCGTGAGCCCAGGTCACAGCGCCCGACGCGACCACCTGCGTTCACGCGCGGGCCCAGGACGAAGCCCAGATGGTAGGGCTCGATCGCGCCATTGAGGCGACCGACTTCGGCAAGAACTTCAAGGCCCGGTACGGCACCGTTGCGTATCTGCTCAAGACCTCGGGTCACGAAGGCGCGGTTCAATCCTGTCAGGGGGACGACATCGGCCACTGTTCCCAGGGCCACGATACCCAGCCAGCGGCGCAGGTCCGGCATGGCGCGGGTTTCGAAGAAGCCACGCAGCCGAAGTTCACGGTTGAGCGCGACGCACAGCATGAAGGTCACGCCGATGGCTGCCAGCTGTCCGAGGCCCGAGGTGTCATCGTGCCGGTTCGGGTTCACGATCGCGCAGGC
>JBEIFU010000058.1:0-12829 GCA_040382295.1 Alphaproteobacteria bacterium | reverse complement strand
CTGGTTGCCTCGGTGGCGCAGGAGGGGCTGATCCGGCTGCGGCGCTGACTGGAGGCGGGTCGCATGGTTGCCACCGCGTTCACCGCAACCTCGCATCGTGGCAGGTGCGGCGACGGGTTAGGGCTTTGTTAAGAGATGCGGCCTAATCTTTCGGTAACAGACGCCCGCGATTGATCGCGGGTCAAAAGTCCCCCGCCGGCCGAGTCGTCCCCCATTCATCCGGCTCTCCGGCAAAGAGGCGGCCAGACGGCACCCCCCAGTGCCCATGGGATTCGGGCGTGGATGTACCCAGCATCCACGCCCCCGCCTGTTTTTCGTCTCCTGAAAAAACGAGAGCGTTTCGGATCAACCGTTTGCGGCTGCGCGCATTTGGTTGGCCTCGACGGCCCGTGCCAAGGCGGCGGCAATGTTATTCAGTCGATCAACGGCCTCGTAGACGACGGCGATGGCCTCTTCGGCGTTAGGGACAGACACTGTCTGCCCATCGCTGTCCGGGTGATCTGTCGGTTGTCCGCCTGTCTGGTGAAAAAGGTTCGCGGCGACGGCCTCGTCGGAGAGTTCTGCCATACGCTGCTCGAGGGTGCCGATGATCCTTGCCAGGGTGGCGAGGTCCTGGGTTGCCTCGACCATGCTGTCGGTCGGACTGGCTGCCTCGGTCTGGCGCTCAGCAGCTGGTGCAGGGGGCAGGTCGGTTTCGGCGAATTGTCGTTGGCTCAGATAGGCGGATAGTGTTTCTGCCCGCGCTCCCAGGTAAATCGCCGTATCCTTGAGTTCTGTCCAAGGTGCTTCCCCGCCGGACTGGATGGTGGTGGCAAGGGAGCGTAACTCGGTGGTGATGGACTCAAGTTCGCAACGCAGGGCTGCGGCGTGCGCCACCTCGCGGGCGGTCTCTTCAATCGTGCGCGCATGCTCGGTCAACTCGGGTGCCATGTCGCGCAGCTCTTCCTGTAGCGCAGACGCGGTCTCGAGCGGCTTCACGCGCAACGCAAAAGCCTTCAGGTTTTCCGTCAGTCCGCGGGGCTCGTCCTCGTTTGCGGCCTTTGGCGCTGCCATCTCATCCGACAGGCGGCGCAGGCGCTCCAGGATTTCTCCTGATGGTATGTCGGCCAGTGTTCTCTGGGGGCTGGATGAGAGGAGCGAGGTCTCGGCTGGAAGTGCCGGCGCGGGCATTTCCGCCGTCATGAGAATGCGCTCCTCTGTCATTCGAAGCGCCAGCGCGCGTATTTCGTCTCTCAGGGCTTCGACCTGCCGCATCAATGTGTGATCTGGCTTCAACCGATCGACGAGGTGGTCGGCAAGCTGCTCAAGATGCTCCTGGCTGAGAGCAGCCATCGCGGTGGCGGGTGCCGGGACAGATTGCGTTTCCTCCGATTGGAACAGGTTGACCAGTGCCTGCGTGTCGGCATCGCCTGTGGCGTCGGATGCCTGCGTCCCGTGGAGAGCTTGGGCGCTGTCCAGGATGATGGCAAGTCGATCCGTGAGCGATTTCAGCGTTTCCGAGGTTGTGGCTGCATCTGATGAAATGCGGTCGCAGGACTCGAAGAAGGCGCCCTGGATGGCCTGGACGCTTTCGGCGGCCTTGCTGAAGGCGCCGACAGCGTGCGTCAGACCGTCAACCGCGTTTCCTGTCTTGATGTTGATGGTGTCGAAGGTTTCGGCGATCCGGCGGCCGCTGTCACCCAGTTGCCCTGCGACAGTGTCAAGCTGTGTCAGGCGCGTGTCGGCGTCCTGTTGAGCCTTTGCGGCTGTCGGGCGGAAGCCTTCCACCATCTCTTCCAGTGTCACGACAAGTCGTGCCACGCGGTTGGCCTGCTCGTCGTCTGATTGCCGATGTTTTGCCTGTGATACTTCGAAACCCGTCGCTACCTGCCTGAGTGTTTCAGTCGTCTGCGCGATGCTGTCTGCCAGTACCATCATGTTCTCTGCGGTCGGCACTGCAGCAGCGGGTGCTGGTTCCTGCCCGGACGCGTCCAGGTCAGCAAGGCTCTGACGCAGCTTCTCGCCGGCGCGGGCCATGTCCCCGATCTCGTCGTCGCGGTCGGTGCCCCATACAGGCTGGTTGGTACGTCCGTCCCCAAGTGCGCGAAGGCTCTGGGTCAGTGACTTGATGGGTTGGGTGATGCCGATCTGAAGCAGGCCTGCGGCTGCCACAAGGCCCGTGATGATGGCAGCGAAGGCGCAGATGATCAGCATCTGGCTCCACGTCAGGGCCCACGCAATGCTGCCCATCTGGTAGGCGCTGGTCTGGGTGCGCAGGCGCTCGAGGCCTGTGCGCAAAGTCAGGTAGGTCGCCTCCAGCTGGGGGACCTGTGGCATGGCATCGATCGCCTCCATTGATGCCGTGCCGCGCAGCGTTGCTGACGATGTCTCAGGTGCGCTTCGGGCAACGCGGGCGAATTCCTCGACAACGGCTGCAATGTCGGCGAGGGCCAGCCGTGCGGTGGGCGAGCCCTGCAGCAGGGTGCGCAAAGCGTCCAACGTGCGCGACGCTTCCATGGAGCGCTGGGTCATCTGCTCTCGGGCGCCGATGTCGCCCGTCAGACGGAATGTGCGATATGCTCGTAGATAGCCCTGATAGCCTAGCGTCTGTTCGATCTGTGCAATCTTGGCGACCGCAAGCTGGCTTCCTGCTTGCGGGTCATTGAGGCCGCGCTGCACTTCGCCGACAAACCCGACGTAGTAGCTGCCACCGACGACAAGTGCAGCGGCCAGAACGGCGGCGGCTGCCGCAAAGACGCGACTGATCCAAGAAAGCTTGCGCACTGATCCCCCCGGACACGGTCTTTCGCCCGCGCAGGCTGTGATTCGATTCTTTATTGTAGGCGAGGGGTTTCGGGCGGGGGAAGGATTAGCGGTAATTCTGCTCGGCGCGTTCCAAAATTCTGTCCATGCGGTTGAGCAGATCACTCATGTGAGACACAGCTTGGTCATGGGCTGATCGCCAGGCCGCCGTGTGGCGCCTTAGGCCTGCATTCAGGGCTTCGAGTTCTGCAGCTTCGGCTTCGAGTTGCGTCGGGGCGGGGATGGAGAGGCTGGACGCCATGCGTGGCGACGCGTGCAGGGATGTCATCTTGGTTTCTGGCTCGGGCGCGGTGCGCGTGAACGATCAATCGACCGAGGCAGGGTAGGGGGCAGAGGTAAAGAGTGCGTAAGTATCCGCCGTTCACGGGTCGCGTGCGACTGTCATCGAGCGTCGTGGCTTGAGGTAGAACCTGCTGGTGAGGGTGCCGGTGCCGAAACTATAGGCTGAGAACAGGGGCGTGTATGGGAATTCCACCTCCACCATGATTGCGCCCTGAAGTGGCTGGAGGAGGTCGCTGGGGAAAACTGACGCGGGGAGTACGGAATCGACTGCGCGTGCTGCGGTATTGCGCGCATCGCTCCATGCCACGCGATTGGTGGTGGCGTCGATGTCGGTCACGACGGAGGTGATGACGATCCGGGTCACTTCAGGATCCATTGGTGCACCAACAACGGCCATGGCGGCGAAGATGTCGTTGATGTCGCCCGTGTCGACGCGAGGTTCCTGCGCGACGAGATCTGCGGTGGTCGAGGCGAGGGAGGATGCCCGGCGCGATATCTCGATGTAGTTGGACAACTCAACCATTCCGACGAACATCGTCACCATCACCGGCAGGATGATGGCGAATTCGACCGCGCTTACGCCTGCGACTGAGGAGGCAAACTTTCTTGCGAAGGACAGCATGGAGGGTATCCTCGTTCAAAAGGGCTCGTTTCGGAATGCTGTTGCGGTCGAGATCATGTGGGCGTCGCCATTCATGTTCGCGAACACGAAACTTGTCGGGGACATGAGAGGCCACGCGTAGAACGCTCGTGCTATGATGATGTCTCCGGCCGCGCCAGGCTCAAAGGCGTCGCCGCCGGCGAAGTTGCCATCCTCATCGAGCGGCGGTGGCGTCGTGATACCTCCGAAGCTGTTGAAGCGTCTGACATCGATCACGAGCCTTTCGTCGCAGGACAGAAGGGGCGCGATACTGTCGCAGATTGCCTGGCGGAATTGAGCCTGGGTCATGCTCGCCGTCTGTGCCTGACCTGTCCTGATCTGCCGGGCTGCGTTGATCAGGCCGTTGTCCAGAACAGTCGTGCCGACAAAAACCATTGCAAGTTCGAGGATCGCAAAGAGCAACGTGAAGAATGGCAGCGCAACGATGGCCAATTCGACGGCGGTTGCCCCGCCCGTGCGGCGACGAAAGCGCTTGAGCAAAGCAACGATAGAGAATTGCCTGACCATGTCGGATGTCCCACTCAGCTTGGCTGGTTAGCGTTGCATTCTTCATGATGCCTCGTTGAGGTTAGAAATAATGCAACAGGAGCCTTCGCGCTGCGAAACTTTCCCGCTTGGTGCACAAAGTGTTGATCGCCCCGCGTTCCCTTAAGCGGTAATCAACCTTGATAGAAAATGCGTGGCAGTTTCTGCAATCCGCCAATGACTGGTAAAGCATTGCAGCCCCAAGGTTGCCCATCGTGTGCAGGTGGCTGGCCTGTGTAAGGCCACGGTGCCTGAAGACCAGCGTTGAGCTGAGGGACATGATGGGCATGCGCTTTCTTGAGATGTTTCACTCGATGCGGCAGCGCTTTGCTGAGGCGCGATCGGGTCAGATCGCACTGACCTTTGCCCTGTCGTTGCTGCCGCTGATCCTTGCCATTGGGTGCGGGATTGATCTCAGTCGGGTGCTGGTGGCGCGCACGCAGCTTACAGAGGCCGTCGATGGTGCTGGGCTTGCGGTTGCCCGTTCAGCCACCGCCGATCCAACCAAGATGACCCAGGAGGCTCAGGCCTATTTCTATGCAAATTATGGGACGCTTGATCTGGGTAGTATCAACTCGCTGACCGTCGAGCCTCTGCCTCCGGTTCAGACGTCAAGCGCCACGGGGGGTGGCAGTCCGGGCATTCGCATCAACGCCCGTGTCAGAGTTCCCATGTCCTTCATGGCGCTTGTGGGCGTCAACGATCTTGAGGTTCAAGCGTCGTCAGACATCATCCGTGAGGCGCGGGCGCTTGAAATGGTCCTTGTGCTTGATACGACGGCCTCGATGTCCGGTACGAAGATCTCGACCCTGCAATCCGCCGGCAGGAGGCTTGCGGAGATGGTTATGGTCGATCCTTCGGTGCGGCTCGCGGTCGTTCCTTTTGCCCAGTATGTCAATATCGGCCTTGCGAATCGCAGCATTTCTGGTGTCTCGGTGCCTAACGACAGCACCACGTGCACCACCGTCAATCGAACGACAACCACCTGTACCGGCACTGAGACTTACCAGGGGACGTGCTATCGCAATGTCAATCCCCGCCCCGGTACCTGCTATAGTGATGGCGTTCCCTACACGTGCACTGTCTATGATCGTCAGGCCTATCCCTGCACCCTTACCCGCCAAACAGGGTGTACGACGACGACGCAACCGGTCCAGAGTTGCACTACGCTAACCTGGCGAGGGTGTGTGGGATCACGTCCACCCTCGAACAATACGTCGGACCTCAACTTCCCTGGATCCAGCCTGCCAGGTCTCATGAACACCAATTGCGGCCAGCCAGTGACGCTGCTCACCTCGTCGGTAACGACAGTCACCTCGGCGATTTCGGCCCTGAAGGCATCGGGGAATACATATATGCCGTCCGGCTTGCAGTTGGGATGGCATGTCCTGACACCGCGCATTCCCTTCGACCAAGCATCACCCTATTCGGCGGATCCGCCGCCCAAGCGTGTCATGATGCTGATGACGGATGGTATCAATTCGCTGTCCCTTTCCGGAACCGGTCCGCTGCATAATGGTACGAGCCGTACGGCGGCCGATGCGGTCACCTTGACATTGTGCAACAATATCAAGGCTGACGGGATCGAGCTCTATACGGTTGCACTCGAGGTGACAGACAGCGCCACTCTTGCCATGCTTCGGTCATGTGCATCGAGCCCTGATCGGTTTTTCAATGCGGAGAGCGCCTCAAAGCTGCTCGAGTCGTTCCAGGCGATCGCCGTCAGCGTGTCGAACCTGCGGCTGTCCAAGTAGCGTGATGGTGCGCTGCGCCGGCCTGCGATCCGGCTGAGCGCGATGAATTGTCAGGGGGCGGCGCTCAATGAGGCGCCAGCCTTGGCGACGTCCATTTTGCCGGTTCCCGATTTCGCCTGGATGTCCATGTCGGCGTCGCCCATCATCACTGTTCTCTCGCAGCGAGGGGAGCAGACCATCGTGAACTGTGCGTTGCCGCGGTAGAGCGTGACCTGGGATGCATCCGATGTTCCCACAGTTACGATCGCCTTCAGGATCTCGCGACCCTGACTGTCGAGGGCAAGGAGGTTTGTCGTCCCAAAAATGCGACCCTGCACGTAGAGCAGCCGGTCATTGACCAGCATGGCCTCGGCTACGGAGGAGTTTCCGATCACGATCGTCTTGACAGGCTGATCCAGCCTGACAGCTGTCGCCTGGTCCGCGATAACCCTCAGGTGACGCGTTTCGACTGTTACGGGAGAGGGTTCGGGTTTAGGGCTTTCGGATTGCGTTGTCTCGGCGAAGGCCGGGCCACAGGCGAGGGCCACCATCAGGGCGGGGGCAGCGCTCAGTGCTACGCGTGCGAAGGACATCGTGGTCTCCGAAAGATGCGGTCTCGATTACGCCGGATGCTGCCGGAAAGGCTTTAAGGTTTCCTGAACCTAGAAATTGGCTGACGATCAAAAAGCCGTGATAGAATTTTTCCTCAGCGTTAGCATCTTTTTAAGCTTAACCGCCGATAACTTGAAGAAGCTCGGCGTTTTGCGGCTTTCGTCAGCTGCAGTAACGGTCTGTTAGCGACCCTGGGATTATCGTCTGCCTCGTTTACGAGAGCAGGGGCAACCTGCATCGGTAGACTGGTGTAGTGGTGTCAATCACAGGAGACATATATGTCCTTTTTTTCTCGCTTCATGAATGATCAGTCGGGCGCGACGGCCATTGAGTATGGTCTGATCGCTGCTCTTATTGCGACGGCCGTCATCGGCGCCGTCACGACCGTTGGAACGAACCTGAGCGGTACGTTCACCAGCATCGGTACCAATATCGCCACGAAGAGCAAGTAATTCCGCTCGCCGATCCATTCAGGGTCAGGCGGACTTTACGACGGGACGACGCCAGTCACGGTATCCACCGCGACTGGCGTATTCCTTTGTGAAAATCCTGGCCAGACGCAAAGCCAGGAGGCTCGCGTGCTTTTCTTTTCTCGCTTCATGAAAGATGAGTTGGGTGCGACAGCCGTTGAGTATGGTCTGATTGCGGCTCTCATTGCGACAGCCATCATTGGTGCCGTTGCGAGCGTTGGAGGGGTCCTTCAGATTTCGTTCGCGCCCATCGGTTCCAATGTCGGCCCGAAGAGCATGTCAACCCGTTCGCTGATCCCCTCAGGGTGGGCAGGACGGCATGTCAATACGACGCCGGCGAGGCGATCCACCGTGGCGTGTTCCGTCATTCGAGGACACTTAATGACGAATTAAGGGTGTCGCAGCTAGGGTCCCGGCGTGTCGGGAGGACCCTTTCCATGATCATGCTCGCCCTTCTGCTTGCTACCGGTTTCATTGTCACGATCGCTGCAATCTATGATGCCGCAACGCTGACCATTCCCAACTGGATATCTCTGACGCTTGTCGGCCTTTTCCCGCTCGTTGCGATCTGCAGCGGCCAGGACTTCACAGCGGTCGGTGTCCATGTTTCGGTCGGCTTTGGTGCGTTGATCGTCGGGATGATCCTGTTCGCGCTGAACCTGATTGGTGGCGGGGACGCAAAATTTTTTGCGGCCGTTGCGCTGTTTGTCGGGCTGTCTGATCTTGCAAGCTATGTGGTGGTTGTCGTGTTCTCCGGCAGCCTTCTCGCGTTGGTGCTGCTCGGTGCCCGGCGCCTGAACCTGATGGGCGTTTCGATCGACTGGCTGCTGAAGCGCACGCGGGGTGGTGCGGTTGTTCCCTATGGCATCGCCATCGCCTTTGGTGCCCTCATCGTTCTGCCGGAAACCCAGATGTTCGCGGCCGCGCTGGTCGAGGCGTGATGCGTTTGCATCGTTGCTGATGATCCAGCTCCGGCGCGTGAGTGGTGAGTATTGCATTAACCATAGCTTGAGATTTGCGGACCTATAGATCGTTCCATGATGCGGACACGGACGCCATGACCCGAGGAACCTGCCCATGAGCCTGACGAGACTACTCGTGCTGGTGGCGGCGATTGCTGCTGCCGGGATCACCGCCATTCTGGTCCGCGGCTTCCTCGGTACGAAGACCGAGGCGGAGGCGGGGCCCAGAGTGGAGATGAGCCGTGTGCTCGTTGCGGCTCGGCAGGTCGAGGTCGGCACGCGGCTGACCAGTGGTGATGTTACCTGGATGGAATGGCCGAAGTCTGCCGTGCACTCAAGCTTCATCGTGCAGGAAGCTCAGCCGATGGCTTTGGACGAGGTCGCCATGGGGGCGGTTGCGCGATCGCCGCTGACCAGTGGCCAGCCAATAACTGGAAAGAATGTCATCAAGGCGGATGGCGGTGGTTTCATGGCAGCCACGCTGAGTCCGGGCAAGCGGGCCTATGGAATTGAAGTCAGTGCTGGTCGCGGCGCAGGGGGCTTCATCCTTCCAAATGACAGGGTTGACGTCGTGATGACACGCAAGCTCAGCCAGAGCGCTTCGGGCGAGGGCAGCTATCAGGCCGTCACGGTGTTGCGCAATCTGCGCGTACTTGCGGTCGACCAGACCGCCGAGGATGACGCCGACTCGAAGGCCATCGTCGGCAAGACTGCAACGCTTGAGGTCACTGATCGTGAGGCAGAGATGCTGGCGCTTGCCGATGCGATGGGTGACCTGTCGCTGATGCTCCGATCATTGGCGAAAACAGAAGATGGCTTCGAGGGCGGAAAGGATGAGGACTTCCTCAACCAGGGATCTGCCGAGGGCATTACGGTACTTCGCTACGGGATCAAGGGCATCGCTACAGCGATGCCAGCGGATTGACAGGTGACAACTATGACCATGCTTCGCGTATTCATGGCTTGCGGGATGGGCGTGCTTCTCGCGCTCACGGGGCAGGTGTCGGCGGGGACGTCTGGGCATCCGCGTCCCATTGCAGACGCCGACCAGCGCCTCAAGATCAATGCTGGAGGGCAGAGCAACCAGTCACGTCGCGTGACGCTGCCTGCTGGCAAGGGGATGATTGTCGAGTTGCCTGAAGATGCGCGGGATATTCTCGTCTCGAACCCGGATCTCCTCGATGCCGTCGTCAGGACACCTCGTCAGATCTATCTTTTCGGCCGCAAGAGCGGATCGACCAATGCGTTCTTCTTCACGGCGAATGGTCGTCAGATCCTGAACCTCGAGATCAGGATCGGGCGCGATATCGCCGAGCTTAAGTCGATCATCGAGCGCAATGTCCCGGGCGCGACTGTCGATGTCGAGACCATCAACGACAGCATCGTGCTCAATGGTTCCGTGAAGAGCGCAAGTGATGCTGAAGCGGCCAGGCAGATTGCCATTCGCTATGCGACCGAGCCTGGCAAGCAGCCGGCTGACGCTGCGGTGGTCAGCCGCCTTGGCGTGCGTGGGGCGGAGCAGGTGATGCTCTCCGTGCGGGTGGCCGAAATGCAGCGCAGCCTGTCGAAGCAAATCGGTACCAACATCTATGGGAATTTCGATCTCGGCAATGGTGCGCCAGGCTCCATCAGCAATGTCAATCCGTTCTCGCTTCTCGGATCGGCGCTGGCGCCTGGATCGGGCCTGATCCTTGGCGAGTTCGATGCGCTGGGAAATTTGCTAACCCCGGCGGCTGCGGTCATCCGAGCGTTCGAACGGTCAGGTATGATCCGGACCCTTGCAGAGCCCAACCTGACTGCCATCTCGGGTGAGTCGGCAAAGTTCCTTGCGGGCGGTGAATATCCTGTTCCCGTCGGTCGCGACCAGGACGGCAATGTCACACTGGAGTTCAAGCCGTATGGCGTGGGGCTTGGCTTTACCCCTGTCGTTCTTTCCGACGGGCGGATCAGCCTTCGTATTTCGACGGAGGTGTCGGAGTTGACCTCGGAGAATGCGTTGATCCTTGGTGATGTGGCCATTCCAGGGTTGCGTGTGCGTCGCGCCGAGACGACGGTTGAACTGCCATCTGGCGGCAGCATGGTGATGGCTGGAATGCTCAAGCAGGACATGAAGCAGAACATCGATGGCCTGCCAGGATTGAAGAATATTCCCGTTCTGGGCTCGCTGTTCCAAAGCCGGGACTTCCAGTCTGGCGAAACCGAGCTGGTGGTCATCGTGACGCCCTATCTGGTCAAGTCGACGGCGCGAACTGCGCTTGCAACGCCGGCAGATGGCTTCGTGCCGCCTACCGATGCCGAGTCCGTTCTGTTGTCCCGCCTGAACGCGGTCTACGGGAAACGGGAAAAGGCGGATGGAAAACTTAAAGGTCCCGCGGGGTTCACGATTCAGTAAGCCTGATGGCTCGGGTGGCGGCGGGTCATGCAAGGATTTGGAAATTACGACAAGGTTATGATCACCATGATGAAAATTGCAGCGCAAATTGGCGTTTCTGTCCTGCTGGCGTCATGGGTCGCCGGGTGTACCGTGCCGCTTACGAACAATGCGGATCACTTGTCCCAGATGGTGGACAGGTATCCTGTCAAAGTTGAGCCGCAAGTCTTCTCGTTGCTCATCCCTGTACACGCAGATCATGGAGTGGCGAACCGAGATGTCGCGCGGGTGAGGGCTTTCGCGGATACGTGGAAGCAAAGAGGGTATGGATCGCTCGGCATTACGGCTGAAGGATCGCCAGCTGCAGAGCGTGTCGCCCATGAAGTGCGGGAAATCCTGGCCGCGGCTGGCGTTGACGCCGCAGCAGTGCGCATGGGCACGGGCGGGGAAAGCCGTGCATCCCAGTCGCCATCGGTTGTTGTCAGCTTCATGACCGATGCTGCTGTTGCCGAGAGCTGCGACGACACATGGACCGAGAATATCGCGGATGCGCCCCGGAATTTGCCATGGCAAAATTTCGGCTGTGCCAGCCAGCGCAATCTCGCGGCACTCCTTGAGGATCCCCGTGACCTGTTGCAACCGCGTGACGAGGATCCATCTGACGCCATGCGCCGCGGTGTCGTGCTCGAGAAATACCGCAAGGGCGAAACGACTGCTGCCCAGACGAACCAGTCCCAGGAGGGTGGTGCCGTTTCGGATGTGGCCAAGCAGTAATGGTCATCTGACCGCAACATGGATTTGAGGGTTTGCGCTACATGAGCAAGTCTAAGTCAGATGACAAGCCAGACGTTTCATTCGGAGCTGCGCTGCAGGACCGCCCGATACCGCGCGTGTCGATCCACGCATTCTGCGAGTCACCAGAGACCGGCGTCGTCATCCAAAGAGCCGGACAGGACCGACGCCTGTCGAAGGCGCATCTCACAGTGCATATGGGCGGTGTCTTCGGTGCTGTCGAGTATTTCAGTGATGCATCAACCCCCAATGTCATTGTGGTGGAGACGCGAGAGCAGGGCGGCGCCATTCTGCCTGAGCTGGAACGCCTTTCGGAGGTCTGCGATCCTGGAACACGGGTGATTGTGGTTGGCCGCTCGAATGATGTCAGTCTCTATCGAGAATTGATGCGTCGGGGCATCAGTGAGTATCTGGTTGCGCCGCTGAATCCCATCCAGGTCATTGAGGCAGTCGCGTCTCTGTATCACGGCCACGCCTCGGGTCCGATCGGAAAGGTGTTCGCCTTCTATGGCGCACGCGGTGGATCCGGGTCTTCCACGTTCGCGCACAATGTTGCCTGGTCCATCGCGGAAGATCAGCAGATTGCGACGACAATCATTGACTTCGATGTGGCCTTTGGAACCACAGGCCTGGACTTCAACCAGGATATCGGCCAGGGGATTGCTGAAGCGCTTTCGAGCCCGGAGCGCCTCGACGAGACGATGCTGGAGCGGTTGTTGCTGAAGCATTCGGAACGACTAAGCCTGCTGATATCGCCAGCCTATGTCGATCGGGAACCTGAAATACCCAAGGAATCCGCCGAGATCGTCGTCGAGGCCGTAAGAAAGGTTTCGCCATGCGTCATACTGGACCTGCCTCATGTCTGGTCGCCTTGGGTGAAGCATGTGCTGACGGCAGCCGATGAGATCGTCATCACGGCGACGCCCGAGCTTTCCTGCCTTCGGAATGGCCGGAACCTGCACGAGATCCTCACGGCAGCGCGGCCGAACGACCAGCCTCTGAAGTTCGTGCTGAACCAGGTGGGTGTTCCGGGACGTCCCGAGATCCCCACCAAGGAGTTTGCGCAGGCCATGGGCTGTCCACCATCGATTGTCATGCCGTTCGAGCCGCAGCTTTTCTCGACGGCCATCAATAATGGTCAGACGATAGCTGAGCTGAAAGCTTCCGCGCGTCCCGCGCAATTGTTCCGTGAGCTGGGGCAGGTGCTGACGGGGCGTTCTGTACGCTCTGACGCCAAGCCGGCTGGCCCACTATCGTTCCTGCGAAGGAAGAGGGCGTAGCGCGTCATGTTCGGGAAGCGTTCAGCAACAGGCTCGGAGGCCGCCCCACGCGAGCGCGGGTCTGTCCCGCCGCCGCCCCCGCCGACTCAAACGGGCGGGGGTGCAGCCAAGGCGCCGCCACCGCGCGCCCCGGAGCTGGTTTCAGCGTCTGCGATCGATACGCGGTCGAGCCAGTACTACGAAGTCAAGACGACAATCTTCAATGCGCTGATCGACACAATCGATCTGGCGCAGCTTGCCCAGCTCGATGCGGCCTCTGCCCGGGAAGAGATCCGGGACATCGTCAGCGAGATCATCGCGATCAAGAATGTGGTGATGTCGATCGCCGAGCAGGAGCAG
>JBEIFU010000057.1:0-12844 GCA_040382295.1 Alphaproteobacteria bacterium | reverse complement strand
CCCACCGGTCTCAACGCCCGCGCATCATGGTTGTGAGCGCCAGATGCCCGGCGGACGCGTGTACGGTGGTGCGCAACGAAACCTACACAGGCGGCATTCTGCGCTGCCCCTGCTGCGCCTCGACCTTCGATCTTGCAGGACGCAGGACCGCCGGCCGCGCCACGCGCAACCTCGACATCCCACCCTACCGCTTTCTCAGCGACGTCGAGATCGAGCTCGGTGGCTGATGACGCTCACTCCACCGTCACCGACTTCGCGAGGTTTCGGGGCTGGTCGACATCCGTGCCCTTCACCACAGCCGTATGATAGGCCAGAAGCTGGATGGGCACGGAATAGAGCAGCGGCGTGATGAAGGGGTCCACCGCCGGAACCTCTATGCGGGCCCAGGCCTTGTTACCGGCCTGCTCGATGCCGCGCCGGTCCGAGATCAGGATCACCTTGCCCTTGCGCGCCATGACTTCCTGCATGTTCGAGACGGTCTTCTCGAACAGATTGTCATGCGGCGCGATCACGACGACGGGCACATTCTCGTCGATGAGAGCAATCGGTCCGTGCTTCATCTCGCCCGCGGCATAGCCCTCGGCGTGGATATAGGAGATTTCCTTGAGCTTCAGGGCGCCCTCAAGCGCGATGGGATAGGACAGACCCCGCCCCAGATAGAGCACGTCACGCGCCTTCGCCAGTTCCTGCGCCAGCGCCAGATAGATCGGGTCCTGCGCCAGCAGCGTCATCATGTGCCGCGGCACCTCCAGGAGAACACGCGTCAGCCGCGCTTCTTCCTCTGCTGACACGGTCCCCCGCGCACGGCCCGCCGCGATGGCAAGCGCTGCGAGCACCGACAGCTGGCACGTGAAGGCCTTGGTCGAGGCAACACCGATTTCCGGACCAGCATGGGTCGGGAACACCACCTCCGACTCCCGCGCGATGGACGACCCGGCCACGTTGACGACTGAGGCAATGTGCTGCCCATTGTCCTTGCAGTACCGCAGCGCCGCCAGCGTGTCCGCTGTCTCTCCCGACTGCGACACGAACAGGGCAAGCCCGCCCCGCGGAAGTGGCGCCTCGCGATAGCGGAACTCGGAGGCCACGTCGACCTCGACCGGCATGCGCGCCAGCGTCTCGAACCAGTATTTGGCAACCAGCGTCGCATAAGACGCCGTCCCGCAGGCGATCATTGTCGCCTTGGGCAGCGAGGCGAAGTCGAAGGGCAGTGTCGGCAGCGTGACAGCCTGGCTGACCGGATTGATGATCGTATTCAGCGTATGGCCAATGACCTCGGGCTGCTCGAAGATCTCCTTCGCCATGAAATGGCGGTGCGAGCCCTTGTCGACCAGGCTCGCCGACACCGTCGTCGTCTGGATCTCTCGATTGACAGGCCTGTCATTGCCGTCCCGGATCGTGACCGCACCCTTGCGGATCACCACCCAGTCACCATCCTCCAGGTAGGCAACGCGGTTCGTCAGCGGCGCCAGCGCAAACGCATCCGACCCCAGGAACATCTCGCCGTCGCCATAGCCAACAGCCAGCGGCGGCCCCTGCCGCGCACCGATCATCAACCCGTCCTCGCCGGTGAAGATCATGGCCAGCGCATAGGCACCCCTCAGCCGCTTGATCGCCGCCGAGGCCGCCTGCTCGGGCGATAGCCCCTGCGACAGGAACTCGGTGATCAGATGGACCGACACCTCGGTATCCGTCTCCGTGTGGAACACATGCCCCTGGCGCTCGAGTTCCTCGCGCAGCTCCGAGAAATTCTCGATGATCCCGTTATGGACAACCGCAACACGGTCCGATGCATGCGGATGCGCATTCGTCTCGTTGGGGACACCATGCGTAGCCCAGCGCGTGTGCCCGATGCCGGTCGTGCCTGTCAGCGGCTGGGCCCGCAGGACCTTGTCGAGCCCCGAGAGCTTGCCGGGCGCGCGCCGGCGCTCGATACGCCCATTCACCAGGGTGGCGATGCCGGCCGAGTCATAGCCGCGATATTCGAGGCGCTTGAGCGAATCCAGGATCGTGTAGGCCACATCTTTACGACCAACAATACCGACAATGCCACACATCAGGACCTACTCCTTCGCCTTGTTCTTTTTCGCAGCACGCTTGCGCGCACGGAACTTCTCGGCATAGCCGTCGACCTGCCGCTGGTCGGACCGCTCGACGGCCAGTGCATTCGCATCGACGTTGCGCGTGATGACGCTGCCCGCACCCACCATGGCCCCATCACCGACCTTGACAGGGGCCACAAGCGCCGTGTTGGAGCCGATGAAGACCTCCGCGCCGATATCCGTGACATGCTTGTCAAAGCCGTCGTAATTGCAGGTGATTGTCCCTGCACCGATATTCGAGCGCGCCCCGACGCGCGCATCCCCGATATAGGCCAGATGGTTGGCCTTCGCGCCATCCTCGATGACCGACTTCTTCACCTCGACGAAATTGCCGATGTGCACGTCCCGCCCGATCTGGGCACCAGGCCGCAGCCGGGCATAAGGCCCGATCAGCGCGCCCTCGCCAATCGTGCAATCCTCGAGGTGGCAGAACGGCTTGATCTGGACATTGTCAGCCACCCTCACGCTGGGCCCGAACACGACATTCGGCCCCACAAGCACGTCACGGCCGAATTCGGTATCCATCGACAGGAACACGCTCTCGGGGTCGATCAGGGTCACGCCCCCGAGCATGGCCTTCTCGCGCAACCGCCGCTGCATCACGGCTTCAGCCTTCGCCAGCGCCACGCGATGGTCGACACCCATCACCTCCTCGGCCGATGCTTCTGCCGCCACCACTCTCAAGCCCTGCCGCCGCGCAATGGCGACGATCTCGGTCAGGTAATACTCGCCCTGCGCATTGGCATTCCCGACCTGGTCGAGAAGCCCGAACAGATGCGCCCCCTCGACGATCATGATCCCGGAATTGCAGAAGCCGACCTTGCGTTCATCCGGCGAGGCGTCCTTGAATTCGACAATGCGCTCAAGCGAGCCATCCGCACTACGGATCAGCCGCCCGTACATCGCCGGGTCAGCAGGAGTGAAACCCAGCACGCCGATGGCCGCACCTGACCGGTCCATTTCCTGTTCCACCGCCTCGACATTCGCAGGCGTGATCAGCGGCGTGTCGGCAAAGAGGATCGCAACGCGCCCGGCAAAGTCCCGAAGCTGGTCACGCGCCGCCAGAACAGCATGCCCCGTACCCAGCGGGGGATCCTGGATGGCAATATCGGATGGCTTCACCGCTTCGGCAACCGCGTCCATTCCCTTGGCGAGGACCACAACGGTCTGGACGGCCCCGGCACCACGCGCGGTCCCGAGCACATGCTGCACCATCGCCAGCCCCGCAACCGGATGCAGCACCTTGGGCAGGGCAGACTTCATGCGCGTCCCCTTGCCCGCAGCGAGGATCACTGCCGCAAGGGTGCATGGTCGCTGGCGCGTGGGAACAGAGGTCACAGTCAGGCCCCGAGATCAGTACAAAAAAGGGTTTGAAGCAGGCAGGCTTGCACCCGATCTAACCATTTTGAAATAAAAAAATGTTTCGTATTCTTGCGGTGAAATCGCGATTCCACGGTTTCCGTGACGATATGAGATCCCGGCGAGCGGTTTGTGACACCCCCTGATACCATAGTTTTCGACCTGGACGGTACGCTGGTGGACACCGCGCCCGACCTGGCAGCCTCGCTGAATGCAGTCCTGATGCGCGAGCGCCTGCCCCCCGTTCCGCTGGAGCGCGTGCGTCAGATGGTCGGTCGCGGCGCCCGCGTCCTCATCGAGAACGCCCTCGCCTGGCACCAGTTACCCACCGACCCGGCCCGCACAAAAGACCTGGTCCGCCACTTCCTCGACTATTACGAGGCCAACATCGCCGTCACCAGCAGACCCTTCGAGGGCATGGAAGCCTGCGTCAGGAGCCTGTCTGCCCGCGGCCACCGCATCGGGATCTGCACCAACAAGCCAGAGCACCTCGCACGAAAACTGGTAGCCGAGTTGGGCCTGACAGATCTGTTTCCGGTCATCCTCGGCGCCGACTCGCGCCCCTGGCGCAAGCCCGACCCTCGCCACCTGACGGACACGATCGACGCCCTCGGTGGCCGCGCCTCCAGCGCCGTCCTGATCGGCGACAGCGACACCGACGCGCGAACCGGACGCGCAGCCGGCATCCCGGTGATCCTCGTCTCGTTTGGTTACACGGAAACACCGGTCAGCGCCCTCGATGCCGACGCAATCGTCGATCATTATCGTGACCTGGAAGCCGCGCTCGCACGCTGCCCGCGCGCTTGACTTGCAGCCCAAGCCCCCCCTATAGCAGCGGTCCGTCAGGGACACAGGGCGCTTAGCTCAGCGGGAGAGCACTACCTTCACACGGTAGGGGTCGCTGGTTCAATCCCAGCAGCGCCCACCAGTTCCCGGGCCGGCAAGCCACCCCACGCATCGGCCAAAACAGCGCCCTTCACAAGAGCCGGGTGATCTGTTAAATGCCCGCCCCTCTGCTGGTTTACTGCGGTCATGGCGGAATTGGTAGACGCACTGCCTTGAGGTGGCAGCGGGGCGACCCGTGGAAGTTCGAGTCTTCTTGACCGCACCATCCCTTCACGCCAAGGGAGATACGATCCGGCCGGGCTCACCCTCCCGCAGGACCTCAACCGTCGTTCAGGCTTTCTTGACGGGGCAGACCTGGCTTACCCACCATTCCTGGCGGCATCGCATGCGTTGAGGTTGAACATGCCGGACACCGCTCCCGACAGGCTGAAGACAGGCACAGTCGACACTCTCGACGTCACGGCGCCAGCCTTCATCGACCGGCTCAGGGCCGCCCTGGACAACAGCGCCCACGACACGCTGCGCACCCTGATCGATCCGCTGCACCCGGCAGACCTGGCCGCCCTCCTCGGCGCCCTCGATCCGGCAGCACGCCGCGAACTCATCACGGCACTGGGATCCGACATCGACCCGGAAGTCCTGTCGGAAGTAGACGAGAACGTCCGTGTCGAACTCATACGCGTGCTGGGCGTCAAGACGGTCGCTGACGCCGTAAGCGAACTCGACATCGAGGACGCCGCCTACGTGCTCGACGATCTGGAGGACAGCGAGAAGCGAGAGGTCCTCGCCCAGGTCCCCTTCGAGGAACGCGCGCAAGTCGTCGACGCCCTCCTCTTCCCCGAGGCGACCGCGGGCCGCGTCATGCACCGCGAGTTCGTGGCGATGCAGGGACATGTGACAACAAGCGAAGCTCTGGCGCGCCTGTCCGGCGATGAAACGCCCGAGGACTTCCAGGAAATCTTCGTCGTCGACGCCGATGGAAAGCCCGTCGGGATCGTCCCGCTGAACCGGCTCGTGCGCGCGCCGCATGGAACGACGCTCGCCAGCATCGCCGAAGGCGAAATCCGCACCCTCGAGGCCCATGCCGACCACAAGGCCATTGCCTGGCTCTTCGAGCACTACCACCTCACCTCCGCACCGGTTGTGGACAATGACGGACGCATGGTGGGTATCCTCACCGCAGGCTCCGTCGTCGAGGTCTTGCAGGATGTTCACACCGCCGAAATGCTGGCCCTGGGCGGCGTCACCGACCAGGAGACCCTGACCGCCTCGACGGTGCGCACGACCTGGCTTCGCTTCTCCTGGCTTTTCGTGAACCTGCTCACGGCCATCATCGCCTCCATCGCGATCGGCCTGTTCGAGGCCTCGCTCGAGAAGATCGTATCTCTGGCCATCCTCATGCCGATTGTCGCCTCCATGGGGGGCAACGCCGGGACACAGACACTCACGGTTGTAGTCCGCGCGCTTGCGACCAAGGAGCTCAACCGCGCCAACGCCATGCGGGTCATGAACCGTGAAATGCTGATCGGCGCCCTGAACGGCCTTGGTTTTGCGGTGCTTGCCGCAGCGATCACATGGGTCTGGTTCGCCGACCTGGCATTGGCAGGGGTCATCGCCGCGGCCATGATGATCAACCTGATTGCAGCCGCGGCAGCCGGCATCCTGGTCCCTCTGGGCCTGAGCCGGACGGGGGTGGATCCAGCCGTGTCCTCCCCGGTATTTGTCACAACCGTCACCGACGTTGTAGGCTTCGTCTCCTTTCTGGGATTGGCAACGTGGCTCCTCATCTCGTGACATCATTCAGGAACGCGGCCTCGGCCGCCATGCTCTGGACACTCCTCGGCGCAACAGCCCTTGCATCGGGCTGGAGCAACTCCGAGCGCCTCGAGCGCGCCCGCACGGGCCTCGCTTCGGCGACGGCAGGCGACCTCATCTATGTCGGCGGTGGCGCCGCGGCCGGCGACCCGGCCAACGCCTTCGAAGTGTTCGACGCGGCCAGGGAATCCTGGCGCCCGCTACCAGCCCTGCCCGAAGGCCTCATCAGCTTCTCGATGGCTGCCATCGGCAATGAAGTCTACGCGACGGGCGGCTACTCGGCCGACGATCCGGGAGAACCGCGCAAGGATGTCTGGGCCTACGACATCGAAGCCGCCACCTGGTCCAAGAAAACAGCGATGCCTGTCGCGCGCGCCGGCCACGGCATGGTCTCCGCCGGCGGCAAGCTTTACGTGATCGGAGGTTCAGGCCCCGACGCAAGCCGCGTTCTCGTTTTCAATCCTGCTGACGGGAAATGGCGATCGGCAGCCCCGCTTCCGACAGCACGCCGTGCACTCGCCGTCGCGACAGACGGAAAGACCATCTTTGCAGTCGGCGGCGTCAAGCCTGACGGCAGTGTCTCGGCAGCGCTCGAAGCGCTCGACGTGGCATCAGGCACTTGGACGGCCCTGCCGCCAATGCCCACGGCCCGCGGAGCTCTCGTCGCCGGCGTACTCGATGGCAAGCTCCACGTTGTAGGCGGCGCGACATGGAAGCCGCTCAAGACCTACGCAAGCCACGATGTTTTCAGCCTTTCAGCCCGGTCATGGAGCAAGCAGGCAGCCCTGCCGTCCGCGCGACAGGGCATGGCCTCGGGCGTTGCCGCCGGCCGCCTCTGGGTCATCGGCGGGGGCAGCGGTGCGGGCGTCTTCGGCGTGTTCACGGCCTCTGACACTGTGGAAGCCTTCGAACCCTGATCCCTCACGACCACGCAGGCACAACGCATGATTTCCAATCATTTCAAGGGCCTTAACTTCGCGCTGGGTCCCACGGCCGACGCCATCCGGGAAACAGTCGAACGCTTCACGGCCACTTCCATCGCCCCGCGTGCCGCCGAGATCGATCGCTCGAACACCTTTCCACGCGACCTCTGGCCAGGCCTGGGTGAACTTGGCCTGCTCGGCATCACCGTCGAGGAAGAGTTCGGCGGCGCCGGCCTCGGCTACCTCGAGCATTCCATCGCGATGGAAGAAATCAGCCGCGGCTCGGCCTCCGTCGGCCTTTCCTACGGCGCCCACTCGAACCTGTGCGTCAACCAGATCCGCCGCAACGGCTCGCACGACCAGAAGAAGCGCTATCTGCCCGGTCTCATCTCGGGCAAAAGCCTCGGCGCACTCGCGATGTCCGAGCCCGGCGCAGGCTCCGACGTCGTCAGCATGAAGACACGCGCCGATCGCAAGGGCGACCGCTTCATCCTCAACGGCTCGAAGATGTGGATCACCAACGGCCCGCAGGCCGACGTGCTCGTGGTCTACGCCAAGACCGACCCGGCAGCAGGTTCCCGCGGCATCACCGCCTTCCTGATCGAGAAAGGCTTCAAGGGTTTCACCACGGCCCAGAAACTCGACAAGCTCGGCATGCGCGGCTCCGACACGGGCGAATTGGTGTTCCAGGATTGCGAGGTCCCCGAAGAGAATGTGCTGGGCAAGGTAAACGACGGCGTTCGCATCCTCATGTCCGGTCTGGACTATGAACGCGTCGTGCTCGCAGCAGGCCCCCTCGGCATCATGCGCGCCTCGATGGATCTCGTCGTGCCTTACGTGCACGAGCGCAAGCAGTTCGGACAGCCCATCGGCACCTTCCAGCTGATCCAGGGCAAGCTCGCCGACATGTACACGCGAATGAACGCCGCCCGCGCCTATGTCTATACCGTGGCCCAGGCCTGCGACCGGGGCGAGACAACCCGCAAGGATGCCGCTGGCGCCATCCTCTACGCAGCCGAGACCGCAACCTGGATGGCGCTCGAGGCCATCCAGATCCTCGGCGGCAACGGCTACATCAATGACTATCCGGCAGGACGCCTCCTGCGGGACGCGAAACTCTACGAGATCGGCGCAGGCACGAGCGAGATCCGCCGCATGCTGATCGGCCGCGAACTCTTCGAGGAGACCGCCTGACATGCCCGCATCCAACCGGCTGTCATTGCTGGTGACCTTCATCCTGATGATCGTCCTGCCGCTGGCACTGGGTCAGGCCATGTTGTCCAGCCTCGCCAAACTTCATCTCGAGCCACGCGAGGCACTCCTGCTGATCATCGCAATCGTGCTGGGCAGCCTCATCAACATCCCGGTCAAGCACATCGAGCGCGACCAGCCCGTCTGGTCGCATCCTCTTCAGATCTGGGGCCTGGATGGCGCCCTCCCCCGCTGGACGATCAGACGCAACCACACGATCATTGCCGTGAACATGGGCGGCTGCATGGTGCCGCTTGGCATCTGCTACTTCCTGCTGGCCGATCTCTACCGCCTGGGACCTCAGGTGATGTGGGACGTGGGCCTTGCAACAGCCTTCACTACGCTCATCTGCTACATCGCCGCGCGTCCGCTGCCGGGTGTGGGCATCGTCATGCCCGGCTTCATCTCGCCAGCCGCTGCAGCACTCGCAGCCCTTCTCCTCGTCCCTGACGCAGCGCCTGCGGCAGCCTTTGTGGCCGGCACGCTCGGTCCCCTGATCGGCGCCGACTTCTTCCACATCAACGACCTGATCCGCAATCCGCGGGGCGTCGGCATGGCATCGATCGGTGGCGCCGGGACCTTCGATGGCATCGTCCTGTCGGCAATATTCGCGACCCTGCTCGCCTGACCTCACTTCAGCCCAAGGGCGGCCATGTCCTTCTCGACATGTCCGCTCATGCCCTTGGCCGTCGCCAGGTCCTTGCGGCCTGCCTCCTCCTCGCCCGTCTTCATCCGCGCAAGCCCGCGCGCATAGATGGCCTGGTAATAGGTCGGAAGCTTGGTCACGGCCGTATCGAACGATGTCAGCGCAAGCGGGTAGGCAGACTGCCGGTACGCAATCGCTCCGCGCATGAAATACGCGGGGGCGAAGTCCGGGGTCGCCTTCACCACGGCATCCAGGTCCTTGGTCGCCGCCTCAAGCGACGCCCGCGCCATATGCACCAGCGCTCGCTGGAACCGGTATGACGGCTTGTCCTGCAGCGCGATCGCCTTGTCGAGGTCAGTCAGAGCGGGCGTCGTCTGGTTGAGCGCCACATACGCGCCCGCCCGCCACGCGTGATAATCGCTCTGGTGAGGATGTCGCACGCGGCCCGAGTTCAGGATCCGGGTGCATACCGCGACCTGGCCCGCGGGATCAGCGCCGCCAAGCCCCATGCACGCGCGCAGATCCTGCTCCGTCAGCGCGCTGCCACGCGCCGTCTTGGCATCGGCCTGCGGGACACCAAGCACGCCACCCCCCAACAGGAACAGGCACAGGATGCTCCACCGTGACAATCCACCATTCACGCTCATTTCTGCACCTCCCCACTTCCAGGAAGCGCGGCAAGCTGCCGACGGATCGCCCCATTCCCGGGTTCAAGCGCCAACGCCGCATCGAAGTCCCGTTTGGCCCCGGCCGCGTCACCGGCGGCCGCAAGCAGCGCCCCGCGACTGCCAAGCGCCATGACCAGCTTCCCATCAAGTTCGAGTGCGCGATTGAAATCCGCGAGCGCCTTCTCATTGTCCCCGTTCGTCGCATGCGCCGCACCGCGCGCAGCGAACGCGTCGGCGTCCGTCGGATCAAGCGCAATCGAGCGATCGAAATCGGCCATTGCCCCAGCCGCATCCTTCCTCTGCAGCCGAACGAGCGCCCGATTGTTGAACGCGACCGCCGACTTGGGATCGAGCGCGATCGCGCGGTCCAGATCCTTCAGCGCTGCATCAAGCTTGCCCTGCGTGAACAGAAGTCCGCCACGCGCCTCCAGCGCCCGGGCAAACTCAGGCACGATTGCAATCGCCGCATCGAAGTCCGGCAAGGCCTTGTCACGCTGGCCCTGTTTCAGATAGGCGGCACCGCGGTTGAAATGGGCCGCAGCCTTGAGGTCCGGTCGGATATTCGTTGCGACCATGGTCGAACACGCCTCCACCAGGCTCTTCCAGTCGACCTTCGTCTTCCCGAAGCAGGCATCGGCTGCCGCCTGCACGGCGGGACCCGCTTTCCCTGCAACCGCAGGCGCAGAAGCCGCGAGACTGGCCAGCATGGTTATCACGACAAGGCCTGTGCGTTTCTTGTGTGCAGACATGGCTATCGCTCTCCCGCGCCTAGAGACCCTGGCGATGGCCGTTGAGAACGGCGGCAACATCATCGATCGAGCCCGAACGCGTACCAGCAGCACCACGATCGCGTGGCCGCCCGCTGGCGCCGATCGTCCCGGTATTCGCGCTCGCCTCGCTGATGGCCGTTTGGTCGCCATCCGAAATCTGGTCGTTCCGAACCATCGCCCCGTCCGAGTTACTGATGATGATGCAGCTTGAATTGGCACCAGCCGAGGCACCGCTCCCGTTGGAGCCCTGCCCGCTGGAACCGCTGGTCCCACCGCACACGATCGTGCCGGCGCCATTGCCGTTGCCAGCCGGGTCCTCGACATTCTTGATGGCGACTGCAACGGCAGCCCGGTTCTGGTAGGAAAAATTCCAGGGCATGCGCCCCATCAGCGGATCATCAGCTCGGGCGGCTCCGGCCAGCACGAACGGCACAGCCGCAGCCGCGGCAAACAGGAAATGACGGACAGTCATGGCAGTGTCTCCTTGGGGTTTGAAAGGCGGCGCCCCGTCATCGGGGGCGCCGCCAGGTTTGCCGAACGCGTTAGCGCTTACGGCCGCAGGTCCCGACCGACATTGATCGACACGTTGTTGCCGATCGCCGAGGCAACCGAGCTCACCCAAGGCGTCGGCACCTGGATCACATTGCCGAGGTCGCCTTCGATCGGCGACAAGGTCGCCGTCGTCAGCAGGCGCATGTTGTCATAGCCATCGGCCCTGACGTCCGAGACGCGCGAGGTAGCCTCGACATTCGCCAGTGCGAACTGGGTAATGTCGCCCACGAGAACGTGGTTGCTCAGCCGGTCACCGCAGCGATAGCCACAGGACGTTCCACCATCGACATCCGATGCGATCGAGACGGACAGGTTGTTGGCAACCGCCGTCGCCGAGCTGTCGACGCTGACATTGCGGACATAGTTGACGAAGGACTTAGCCTCGATGTCAGACTTTGTCAGCACGCCCAGGGCCGCACCCAGCGTGAACAGGCCGGCGATGCTGGTATGGAGGTTGCCCTCCGGACCATAACCGCCACCGCCATTATACGTGCTGGCTGAAGGCAGCGAGCCTTCGAAGGCAGCCATGTCGAAACCATTGCCGCAGCCGTAGTGGCAGCCGTAACGATGGTCCTTCACGTTCGCGACAAACTGGCCATCATGCAGCATGACCGGGACATCCGACGTGATCGACTGGTTGTTTCCAACAGCCGTCGCGCTGCTCTGCACGATCGGAAGCTGGGTACGGGCATCAAGCGGCTTGGTCACGAAGTAGCCATGGAACCAGCCGGTTGACTTCCACTCCTTGGGGCGGATGGGATCATTGATGATGTTCGAGACTGAAGAAGTTGCCTCGGCATCACCCAGGAAGATCTGCAGCTTTTCAAGCTGTACGATCCCCGTCGATTCCACGTCCACATCGACATACACGTCGATGTCGACCTTTTCCTTGATGTCTTTCTGCCAGTTCCACTCCACATTGTCGAAGGCCATGGCCGGCGACGAGACGAGGGCGGATGCAGCGATGACAGCGAGGCTCGCGGCGAGGGTTCTCGCGTTCTTTAGTGCTTTCATTGCTTGGTTTCCCCATTGGGTTTGAGCTGCTCGAGATAGGACGACATATGGTCGTTCTCTACGAGGGCGCAGCTTGGATCCCTCGGTAGCCTGAGAAAGTCGGTCATGATCTGGTAGACGGCCATCTCCGCGACGGAGCGCACGCCGAGCTGCAGCGGCTCGTTGCGCACATGGCCCGCCTCAAGCTCGATATAGGTCGTGTCGAAGAAACGGAACACATCGGCCTGGACTTCGTAGCCATAGATCTGCTTCTGCAGTGACGAAACGTAAGCCACGGAGAAGTTGCGGGCATTCACGACCCGCAGATCCATCGCGACATTCACCACAGCCATGCGCGTGCCACCGCCGACACCCGCAACCCGCAGGCCGACACCACCCGTCACGATGTTGTAGTTGAGCTCGGTCAGCGCCCCGACAACGATGAAATCGCTGGCTGGCAACTTGCCGAAGGACTCGATCCCGCGATTGAGACGATGCTGCTCGGCCAGCTTCACCTCAGCCAGGGGCAGGCGCAGGTCATAGCGCTCGACCAGGTTCGCCTTGCCCGTCTTGTAGAGGGCGCTCATCACCATTTCGGCAGCGCCCTGGGTGAGGTTGTTGCCGGCCTTATCGTAATAGGCGATCTGGCCCGTCTTGTCGGCGATCTCGCCAACCGCAAAGACCGGAAGATTGCCTGCTGGCACGCTCTGCAACCGCCGCAGGCATTGACTGTACGGCGTGTCATTGCTGGTGACAGGATAGACGACCAGCGGCTTGACGCCCGTTGCATCACCCGGCGCCATGCCGGCACAGGAAGCCAGTGCAGTGGCTGAAAAAAGGGACAGAATGAGACGCCTGATCGTGGACATCGGCAGGACCTTTTGCTGGACCGGCGCATCGGAATGCGCAGTCGGATTAT